>NZ_JAEILC010000120.1:0-34645 GCF_016307435.1 Pseudomonas sp. S4_EA_1b
CTGGGCGCACATAAAAAAGCGCCCGTAGGGGGGCGCTAAAATTCACCTACCAAAGGAGCGTATGGTTTACAGGTGAATGCACTGGCGCGAACAACTGCTCGGTGCTCTTGCCAAGCTGCTTTGAAATGAGACAATTTCCAAAGCAGCGATGCCTCTTCCGCTGCCCTTAAACTAGCAAAGGAGGCTAACACCAAGATGATCGTGCAATTACAATTTGGACATGTAATAGATTGTAAGATAATTATTCGAGAGAATATCGAGCCGCCACGTGAACTAATTTGCAGAAAGGCGCTGCGGTTTGCGGCCGTGCATGGGGTCTGCCTGCGTGGCGCCCTCGATCCAAGGCCAGTACCAGTCCTTGCAAGCTAACGACCGAAATGCTGCCTGTCCTGGCCGATTCCACCTGCCAGGCGAATCTGTCATACACCGCCGCAGGCCCCAGAATCCGCTATGCTTAGGGGTGGAGCCTGCATGACTGTCAGAAATCTTGCGGCTACATTACAAATTTGTAGGATTTCGCCGCGGCCAGCTTCTTCGCGTTAAGATTCAAGCGTCCTCAGGTGACCCGGCGTATGGACAGAGGTAGCGACTACCACATGCCATACCCTCAGCCAAACTTTCGAACAGCCTGCAACCATAATCTTGGCGGATTAGGCCAACTCCTTCCTCACACCTTGAGATAAGTTATGCGCGTTCTAGTTGTGGAAGACGAAATTAAAACTGCCGAATATCTTCAGCAGGGCCTATCCGAAAGCGGGTATGTCGTAGATATCGTGCACAACGGTGTAGATGCTCTGCACTTGTTCAACACTAATGTCTATTCGTTGGTCCTCCTGGACGTGAACCTCCCGGGTATCGACGGCTGGGACCTGCTGGAAACCATCCGTAAGACCAGCCGGGTCCGCATCATCATGCTGACCGCCCGCGGACGCATCAATGACAAGCTCAAGGGCTTGGACGGCGGCGCGGATGACTACCTTGTGAAGCCATTCGAATTCCCTGAGCTGCTTGCTCGCATCCGTTCGCTGCAACGCCGTGGTGATGAGTTAGTCGAGAAGAGCTCGCTGAAAATTGCCGATCTGGAACTCGACTCCGTCCGCCATCGCGTCTTCCGCGGTGGCACACGCATCGATCTCACCACCAAGGAATTTGCGCTTCTGCACCTGCTCATGAGCCGAACGGGCGAAGCGCTGACTCGCTCTCAGATCATCTCGTTGGTCTGGGATATGAATTTCGATTGCGACACCAATGTCATCGATGTAGCCATCCGGCGCTTGCGCTCGAAGATCGATGACCCGTTTGAAACCAAGCTCATTCACACGCTTCGTGGCGTTGGGTACGTTTTTGAGGAACGCGCATGAGGCCATTCAGCCTGACTGCAAAGCTGGGGTTAAAAGTTGGGTTGATGAGCGCAGCGTTGCTGCTTCTGTTCGCCACCTTTGGCTATCTGATGGTAGGCAAGGCTCTGGAAAGAAATGCCAGAGCAGACCTGGAAGTAAAGATGGCGGGGATGGCTCACAACCTGTCCACCATCCCGGACATCTCCGGCGTCAACGCGGATGCGCATCAGCTTGTCGATTTGGTCATGGGCCACAACAACCTGTATGTGAGCATATTCGATACCTCACAGAATCAGACTCCCCTGCTCTCGATTGGCTCGAAACAGGTCAATCTGGAGGTGCACAAGTTTCAGCCGGCGGCCCAGCCCAAAGAGCACGAATGGCGTGATACGCAGGACCGTCCTCTGCTGAGTGCTTCTCGAATCATGCGTTTGGGCGATGGAACAGAGGTCAGCGTCTATATGACCATGGACCAGTCATCCAGTGAGGCGCTGCTCGATGCGTTGCTGACCTGGGCCTTGATGATGCCCCCCGTCATCCTCGCACTGATCTTGGCCATTGGCTGGTGGACTGTGCGCAGAGGCCTGCTACCACTGACCAAGTTCCTCAAGATCGCCTCGAAAATCTCAACCGAGAGCCTCGACCATCGCCTTCCAACTGATGGGATGCCGGCAGAACTCAAAATGCTCGCCGACGGCATCAACATCATGCTGGCTCGCCTGGATGATGGGGTTCAGCAGCTCTCGCAGTTTTCTGACGACCTTGCTCACGAACTTCGAGCACCGCTTTCCAACCTGATGGGCAAGGCCCAGGTTGCCTTGACCAGAGAACGATCGCTTTCCGAGTACCGGGAGGTTCTGGAGTCGTGCACAGAAGAGCTGGACCGCATGAGCCGCATGGTTTCCGACATGCTGTTCTTGGCCCAGGTCAGTCATCCAGCATCAATGGTGGAGTTCGAATCCGTCTCCTTGGTCGACGAGGTTCAGCGAGTGTGCGATCTCTTCAGCATTTCAGCAGAAGAAGGCGAGATTCAGCTGCAGATCTCCGGCAGTGATGACGTGGTGCGCGGGAATCGCCTGATGGTTCAACGTGCCGTCTCGAATCTGGTCTCGAACGCGATCCGTTACTGCCCTCGCGGCCGCACGGTCTACGTTAAGGTGCAGCATAGTGCGAGCGGTACGACGTTGAGTGTCGGCAACCCCGGCCGTGGTATTGCCAAGGAACACCACGCGCACTTGTTTGAGCGGTTCTACCGTGTGGACAAGAGCCGAGCACGGAGCGAAGGCGGTACCGGTCTTGGCTTGGCCATTGTGCAGTCGATCATGAGTCTGCACCAGGGATCGGCGAGCGTGGAGGTGACCGAAGAAAACTTCACCTGGTTCCACCTTCACTTTCCGGAAGCCCAGCAAATGCAGCCGGCAATGACCGCCGCTTAAATTGCGCAGACACGATTAGGCCCGTCAATCGACGGGCCTTTTGTTTGCCTCAATGCATCAGTGCCGAAGGACCACAGGGTCCATGGGCGACCGCAGAATCACCGACTTAATAATCTTCTGTTCGTCAGGATTGGCGTTTTTCCACAGGTGTGAGAAGTACTGAGCATTCACTTTCTCTTGAGCACTTACGCTGCCGGCGGCATCGATCAGGCGCATGGTCGAGTAGACACAGATCAGCGCCAGAATGAAGAACGCCGTGGCGACCACCATCACATAACGCTTGGCCAGCACCGGTGCCCGCTTGAGCTCCTGGATAGAGGCGTCCGCCGCCTTTGTCGCTGCTGTAAGCTCCGAGATCAGTGGCTGGATGGCGGTGTCGACTCCGCGGCATGCAGCTGAATACGCTGATGCAGCGGCGCGCAAGGCAACCTCCTCCGCGTTCGACCAAGCCTTCTCCGCCTTTCGCACCTCCTCCTGAATCTGCCGGCCGACAGCGTCCACCTGCTCCACCAGTTCGTTCGACCTCTCCAGAACAGCGCTGGAGGTGCGCGTCTGCGAGGTCAGCTCATCGAGCTGGACAGTGAGTTTTTCAGTGCAGCGGCGAAAGTCACCGATAGCAACTGCCCAGGGCTCTATGTCATTCATGGCTATCTCCTAGGGCGGCCAACAACGCCGCGCTGAATTAACGCGCTAGATATCAAAATTGTAATTTAAGAGAAAATTCGAAGTCGCCCTCGACAGTGCCGAGATAGACATGATCCTTCCAGATTTGAAGATTTAACGCATCCTATCTGCAGCCAAAATTACGGAATTGTAATTATTGACTCACCTTGTCGTTAGCTTCGCGTTCCTAAACTACAAACCAACAAAGGCCGCTAATCAGGTTGGCCTAGTATGAACCGAGGTTCACAATGAAATTTGTCAAATCTATCGCTATTGGCAGCCTGCTGCTGGGTCTCATGGGTACCGCTTACGCTGAAGGCGGCTTCGAGCGAACGAAACAGTTCAACGAGAACTTCCGAACCGAACAGGCTCGCCTATGGAGCGATGACTCTTCGGACCAGAACAAACAACAAGTCGCTCAAGAGCAAAAGAAAGAAAGCAAGGATGGTAAGGAACAAGCCGACAATTAATCGGCGGTTAAATAGGACTTCAAATGACGAAAGAAATCGACAAAAAAGCCAGGGTAAAACCTGGCTTTTTTGTGCTTGGAATTTAGCCTTCGTTCTTGCGAGGCGTTTCCGCATTGCTTTCTCCGGCCAGACCCTCGGCACCTTGTGCGGGGCGTTTCCAATGGCACAGCAGGAGCTGGCTGGCGTTCGCTTCGGTGATCGATGTGCAAGCTAGATCAGCGGGCAGACCATCCTTGCTGTCTCGCAAGCGCCTGGACAGATAGAACGAGCCATCCCGCGGCCACTTGGCAGGATCCTTGATGTTCTCGGACTTCCCGCTGCTGTAAAACTCCGACGAGTATGAGCGGCGGCCAGGATAGATCAGGGGAGCGGAATGAGCAGACTGCACATTGAGCCAGGCTTGAACCACATCCCGCTGATTCTGAGGGCGCTCCTCTAGTACCCCGGCGTAGATGATGCCCGCACCGATGATTGGCAACACCAATGCGCTCGCAGCGGCAGCCCAGGTGGTCTTCGGGCCAACTTCGCTGACCCGTGCAGACAGCAGCAATGCCCACGCTGGCAGCGCGGGTAGCAGGTAGGTCCACAGAATGTTGCCTGCAAATGTGAAGAAGACCGGTGTCGCCAAGGCCCACAGCCAGAGGTAGGCTTTGAAGCGCTGCATCGATCCACGCTTGCGGATCAACAGTGGTAGAAACAAGGCCCATGGCAGTAGCGACAATCCGAGCTGGATCCAGATGCTGCCGTACGGCTTGGCATGAGCACTACCATAGAGGTCCCCTGCCCAGTTACTGACGACGTAGCGGCTCCAGTGCTCACCAACGAAGAAGTACTCCATGAAGCCGGGCGTTTTCATCTCGGCCGCGACATACCATGGCACGGATATACCGAACATGAGTACAAGGCCGCTAATCCAGGGAAGCCTCAGTACCCGTCCCCATTCCTTGTAGATAACGAACCAGGCGAATGCCGGCGCCCCCATAAGCACCAGGGTCAGCGGCCCTTTGGCAAGCAAGCCCAGCCCGAGACCTGCGAACATCAGGTAGGCATCCGCCTTGCTGGCGCACTTCATCCAACGCCAGAAACCGTAGCTGGCCAGCAGAATCGAGAACGACAAAACAGGGTCAGTCAGCACAACACCGCTGGAGACCAGGCCAAGTGTGGTGCTGGAAAAAATAATGGCAGCCCAGATGCCGGCGTTACGAGAAATCTGCTGCGTGCCGAGTTTGATGATGATGAAACAGCTTGCCAGGTGGAGTAGCCACGCTGGGAAGCGCGCAGCGAACTCGTTAACGCCGAAGACCGTCATGCTCGCGGCCTGGGTCCAGAAGGACAACGGAGGCTTGCCCCAGAACGGTACCCCGTAGTCGAACATGGGCGTGATCCAGTCATTCAACTCGACCATCTTGCGAGCCATTTCAGCGTAACGGGCCTCAGATGTGTCCATCAGCGGGTAGATGCCCAGCCCCACCAAACGCAATAGCAAAATCGAACCCAGGACCCACCACAGCGTCCTCTCGTTCTTCAGGTTCAGCATTTCTTACCCTCGATCGAAGCCATCGAAGGGTGGAGTGACACGGGATCTGCCTTGTTGCTGTGCTTCAGGAAATAGAGAGGCCGGCGCTTCACTTCCGCGAGTGTCACGCCCAGGTACTCCCCCACCATGGCGACACCGACGCACATGAATGAAGCCATTCCGACGATCAGGTGATGGATGTCGAAACTGCCTGCCACAAGCGACGCAAGCATGTAGCAGATGCTGGAGACGAAAAGACCGAAACTGATGAGGCTGAAAATGCGCAGTGGTTTGCGAGAGAAGCTGACGATGCTCTCGATGGCCAGATTGAACAGGCCAGCTGCATTCCATTTGGTGCTCCCGGCATGGCGAACAGTGCGATTGTAGGGCAGTTCGATGGTACGAAAGCCTACCCAGCCGATCATGCCTTTGAGAATCCTGGAGCGTTCATCCAGGGCCCGCAGGGCTGCCAGCGGCGCAGGCCCAATCAATCGGAAATCGCTGACATCGGCCGGCATGTCCACCTTCTCCACCAGGCGCTGCATGACCCAGTAGTAAGCCCGGGCACTCATGCGCTTGAACCACGAATCACCGATTCTCAGGTTGCGCTGCATGTTCACCACGTCGTAGCCGCGTTGCCAGTAGTCCACCATGGCCGCGATGAGCTCTGGTGGATCCTGCAGGTCGACATCAATGAAGATCAGCGCACTGCCACGGGCATGGTCTATCCCGGCGCTCAGTGCAGCCTCTTTGCCGAAGTTGCGACTCAGGGACAGGCAACGTACAGATGACCCATCCTGATAGTGGCGAAGAATGTCGGCCGTCCGGTCATTACTGCCGTCGTCGACATAGAGGATTTCGCAGGAGACGGGTAAGCGCTTCACCACGCGGGTGATTCGCTGGTGGAACTCGGGGATGGTTTCCTCTTCCTGGAAGCAAGGGACCACGATGGTTAACAAGGGATCAGGGCGCTCGGGAAAGCGATGTAATGTCTGCATGATTGAATGTCCAAAAACGATGTGCAATGAATCCAAGTGCAGTGAGGCTTAAGGTCACTACGACTTGGGAGATGAGCGGTGACAGATTCGACTTGATGAGGAACCACATACCCACGCCATTGCCGAAGTTTGTGGTTAACGCGACCAGTGCAAACCTGACAGGCTGAAACTTACGAGAGCCATCTGCCACAAAACAGAGCGCCCTATTTCCAATGAAGCTCGCGATTGCGCCAACCATGCCGCCACAGATACTGGCCAGTAACGGAGTAACGAATTCTGTCGTAACCAGCAATAGGAACACCGCATAATGGACTCCCGTTGCTATGAAGCCGATCCCCAGATAACGAATCAGTAAGGTAGTAAGAGGTGGGGTTTGATTTTCCATGCCCAAAGCCTATGGAGGCAAAGGTGAAAAAATAGTGAACTAAATGTAAATGCGTAATTAGCCGAATCTATATATGGTAAGTAACAAGTCGGCGCACTAGGCTAGCACGCTACAATATCAGAGGGATTGCCTGAAAATTACGCTTTCGAAATAAAAGCCTTCCGATAACGCATGCATGACCCGTGGATTACAATGTTGACAAGATAAGGAAACACCGGGTGGCATTGAGATAGATTCCCCGAATTAAGGGGGACCTAATGGTTACACAAAATGAAACATATACAAGCACCGTTGTTCCTTACAGCCCTGACATATTGGATGATTTGCCAATTGATGATCAGCTGGCCGTAGAGTTTTTCGCAACAGCACGTTGTGCCAGTTTCAAACAGGCTGCCCGAGGGCTCAATGTGCCAGTGGTAGGCCTGCGGAAACGCTTGGAGAAACTGGAAGAGCACATTGGTGCTCCCGTGTTTGTCTACAAACACAACAAGCTTGCCCTGACCCGCACAGGCGAGAGGGTCAGCCATTACCTGTGCCAGCTCTTCGGCCCAGACGGCCTTGGCAAGTCCGGTGAAAAGGAAGTCCCCAGGCTTACCATCGCGATCACAGAGCCAGTGCTGAACGACATCGTAAACCGCGATCTAGTCGCCTACGTGCGTGATCATGCCGAAATGCAGCTGGAAATCCATTCAGAATGCACAACGCAGATGCTTTCTGAGTGTGAAGTCGATGTGGGTATCGCTTTGGTGAGCCCAGATGATAAAGGCGCGCTTGATCGCCATCCTACGTATAGGTTTGAACGGCTTGGCCGGATTGGGCACGCCCTGTTCATTTCCAGCCGCTATTCAAGAAGCGTCACCCTTCCAGTGGAGAGCTTGGATTTGCACAACTTCATGCTCGTTGTCCCTTGGGATGAAGAGATCTTGGCGGGCTCACGAAAGTGGGCATCGATAATGGCTGAGCATCAGGGCGGTACCACTCGGGTCAAGAGCTACAACCTATCACGAGGCCTTGTCGTTGGCGGTGCGCGTATTGGAGTGCTGCCCGACTACAGCCGAAAACTGGAGAGAAATATCCTACCCGTGCCGGGTTTCCTGGACGACCTGGAGGAGAAAGATGTCTATCTTGTTATCAAAACGAAGCTTGTCCGCAATCCGCAGGTTTTGGAAATTCGAAGATTGATCAAGAAGAGCTTCTTTGATAAGAAGGACTGGCTTGTTCGGTAACAGTTTTGTTAGGGAATCTCCGAACAAGTTTTCAAATGTGCTGAAATACGCCTGACCACCTGATCCGAGCCGCCTATGAGCCAGATGAGCTTTTCCGATTTCGAATACGCCGGCAAGCGCAAGCAGACACGCCGCGAACGCTTCCTCGCCGAGATGGATCAGGTCGTGCCCTGGACGGGTCTGCTGGGCCTGATCGAGCCGTTCTACCCCAAGGCCGGTGGCGGCAGAAAACCCTATCCTCTGGAAACCATGCTGCGTATTCATCTGTTGCAGAATTGGTTTTCCCTGAGCGATCCGACCATGGAAGAAACGCTCTACGAAATCACGCCCATGCGCCAGTTTGCACGTTTGACCTTGAGCGCCCCGATACCTGAAGACACCACGATCATGAATTTCCGGCACTTATTGGAAAAGCATCAGCTTGCACCTGCAATCCTCGCGGTCATCAATGGTTATTTGCAGGGCAAAGGCATGTCTCTGCGTCAGGGCACTATCGTCGATGCCACCATTATTCATGCTCCCAGTTCGACTAAAAACGAAGAGGGAAAGCGCGACCCCGAGATGCATCAGACCAAAAAAGGTAACCAGTATTTCTTCGGAATGAAGGCCCATATTGGCGCTGATGTCGAGTCCGGCTTGGTTCATCACGTCCACGGCACCGCCGCCAACGTCGCCGATGTCACACAGGTCGCCGAGCTTTTGCATGGCGAAGAAAATGCAGTGTATGCAGACGCCGGATACACCGGCGTTGAGAAGCGTGAAGAGCATGAAAATCGTGAAGTGATCTGGCAAATCGCGGCGCGCCGCAGCACCTATTCCAAGTTGAATAAACGCAGCGTGCTCTACAAGGCCAAGCGCAAGATTGAGTACTGCAAAGCCCAGACACGGGCCAAGGTCGAACATCCGTTTCGGGTGATCAAATGCCAATTTGGGTACGTGAAAGTGCGCTTTCGTGGGCTGATGAAAAACACGGCTCAGTTGACCACATTGTTCGCCCTGTCGAACCTGTGGATGGCTCGAAAACAACTGATGGGTATGGGCGAGTTGCGCGCTTAACATGGAAAACCGGGCGAAAAACGCCCTCGATGAACACTGCATCAGGTCGTTTTGAGCAAATAGCGCTGCGTGCCGTGCAAATTACGACTTGCGGCCGCCGCGCAGCAAGTTGATCGGAGCATCCTTAGGTTTGAAACTCCTCCGTTAACACTACAGAAACACAACTGTCATATTCGCTTGCAACCTAGTCAGAGTGCTTAGAACAAAGGCATCTTGTTACAGCAGGTGACAACCGTGGCCTGCTCCCATCTGCAAGATAAATTTAGGCCGGCGCAGGGCGAAATATAACGTCGGTAGCTAAGCACTTAACATACGAGAGGCAAGCAATGATCCGTTCTTCGAACATGCGGGAAAAGCTGTTGGCTGCCGCAATAATAGGCACATTTTCCTCGCAAGCATTCTCCGGAACAGTAACCACTGACGGAGCTGACATCGTTCTGAAGACCAAGGGCGGTCTTGAAGTATCGACTTCTGACAAGGAATTCAGTTTCAAACTGGGCGGCCGAGTTCAGGCCGACTACGGCCGTTTCGATGGTGTCTTCACCAAGAATGGCGATACCGCTGACGCAGGCTACTTCCGTCGCGCCTACCTTGAGCTCGGTGGCGTGCTGTACCGCGACTGGAAGTATCAGCTCAACTACGACCTTTCCCGCAACACGGGCAACGACTCCGACGGCTACTTCGACGAAGCCAGCCTGACCTACACGGGTTTCAAGCCGGTGCAACTGCGCTTTGGCCGTTTCTACACCGACTTCGGTCTTGAGAAAGCCACCAGTTCGAAGTGGACCACCGCCATGGAGCGGAACCTCTCGTACGACCTGGCGGACTGGATCAACGACAACGCCGGCATGGGTGTTCAAGCCACCAGCACCATCGCTGACATGGCTTATGTTTCCGGTAGCGTTTTCAGCGAAACCAATAACAACTCGGATGGCGACAGCACCAAGCGCTACAACGTACGTGGCGTGTTCGCACCGCTGCACAGTGATGGCAACGTCCTGCACGTCGGTGCTCAGTACGCTTACCGCGACCTCAAAAACAGTGCGGTCGATACCCGGATTCGTTCGCGTCTGGGCGTCCGCGGTGTAGATACCAATGGCGGCGGCGATGCCGGCACCAACGGCAACCGCATGCTGTTTGGCGGTGCTGCTGCACAAGATGGCCTGTGGAAGGACGACTCGGTCTGGGGTCTCGAAGGTGCCTGGGCCACCGGCCCGTTCTCGGTTCAAGCGGAATACCTTCGCCGCAAGCTGAAAGCTGACCAGGCCAACAACGACATGAAGGCCTCCGGTTACTACGCCCAGATGGCTTACACCCTGACCGGCGAGCCGCGTATCTACAAGCTCGATGGTGCCAAGTTCGACACTATCAAACCAGAGAACAAGGAACTGGGGGCCTGGGAAGTCTTCTACCGCTTTGACGATATCAAGGTCGAAGACGGCAACCTGGTCACCGCGGCGGACCAATCGAACGAGCGCAAGGCCAAGAGCCACACGGTGGGTGTGAACTGGTACGTCAACGAGGCGGTGAAAGTCAGTGCCAACTACATCAACGTGCGCACCGACAACAACGAGAACACCGTGGGCGACGACAGCGGCAATGCCATCGTGACCCGCCTGCAATACGTCTTCTGATCCCTCTCATCAGTCTGACGTGAGAAAGCCGGAAGCGCTCAACGTGCTTCCGGCTTTCCTGTTTCTGGAGGTGATCAAGCATGGAGCGCCCTCCTCCTACCTGCTTTCGCTTACCGATGACCGCTCTTGCCAAAGCTCGGCGAATCTGATGTGATTGCCGCGTCGGGCTTTGCATGGTGGCCGTGCAAGCAAATCAAACCTGACTCCTATTCATGATTGAACCTGATTCGACGTCCAGCTTCGCGTCTAACGGCCCTACAAGCGCAGCTACCCCAACGTCGCTCATTAGGGGATAGTCATGTCTGCAAAAAAGCTGCTTCAACCTCTCGCTGCTCAGCTGCACGCCTCGTTCTCGGCTTCTGGCCGCCCGTACTCTCATCTGCACCTCCACCAGCTGTTCCACGCGGCCATCGGCTCCGTTGCACCGCAAGTTGCCATCCAAGACAAGCTGCCAATTCAGGTCTGTCGTGACAACGAGACACGGCAGTACAACCTCTACGCGGCGGTCGAGCGGGCGAAAACGTGCTTAGGATTGACCGATCTTCAAGCAGTCGGTGTGGCTGAAGAAGTCATTGAGGTGCTACGAACTGCGGGAATCGGCGTGAACCAGGTTCGCCTGCTCCTTGACCCCTCCTTCAGCTCGAAGACTCGCAAAAAGGCCTTCAAGGCTCTCTGCAAGAACCTGGATCTGAACGAGCTAGGCGATCGCTTCGTCCCCAAGACTGCCACGTTGGCCATCGCTGCTGGTATTGCGCCGCCTCCCAAAATGTCGTGGAAGGATCGCTTCGCCCTGGCTGCAAATTCCCCCATGCGGGGGCCAAGCGAGCTCATCAGCATGGTCAACCGGGATGAGTGTTATCTGTGGGTATTCCCACCGACTGACCATCATGCGACGGCTCCAGCGACGCATGACCGTTTCTTTGGTGAAAAGACCCACCCGAGCGCAGAAATGGGCATGGGGTTCAGCATCATCGATTCCGGCTGGACCCGCCCCAAGTACCCGCTATCCAGGCAGTCACAAGAGACCTTCATCCAGTATTCGCTTTCTGCGCCGATGTGGTCCTGGCGCGCACAAAGTGACACCTGGCGCCTGGGAAACATCCTGCGTTCAAGAATCCTTGACGGGGCTCCTTGGCATAACGAGCCTCTGAGTGACGTGCTTCCGAGCGGCCTTAAATCCCTGCCCCGGATCTATGGGTGCGAAACCTGCCGAACGCTGTTCATTGAGAATCACAGCGACTACCCGGATGTACCCACTCAGTGCCAATGCGGTGAGGCGAGCAGCACGGGTGACCAAAACGAGTCATCTGCTCTCAATAGCTGATTTTCCTTACGGTGGCGGGCTGAGCCCCCCGTTAGGGATTGGCTATGGGAGCGGGATTCGCTCACCCCAAACCTGAAGGCGCCGCCACCTAACCGAGCGATATGAGCTGAATGCTCGCGGAGTAGATATGCAAAAGAGTAAAAACAAACAGGACACCCTGGCGGCGATCAATGCGCTTGTCGAGATTGCGTATGATCAGGGATTTGCGGACGGACACGGAGTCGGCAATCAAGTCGGTTTCGTAGCCGGTGTCATGAGCCTCAAAGCTGCATTGGCCTGCGGCTTACGGCATGGCTCACCTGAGTGCGGAAAGGCCCTTGAAAGCCTCAAGCGCATCGGGATCGACGAGTGAGAGAAAAGTACGGGTCGTGCGCTGATCGCGCACGACCCGTACTTCTACTTCAGGTCATTTCCCTGCTTAGCTTCATGATTGAAGCTCAGGGATCAGGTGCTTCTGCGGTAGGCCAACAGGCGCAAGGCGTTGAAGACGACCAACAGTGTGGAGCCCTCATGGATCGCAACAGCGGCACCAATGCTCAAGCCCATGATGGTGGACGGAACCAGGATGGCCACAATCCCCAAGCTGACGAACAGATTCTGGTGGATGATCGATCGCGTGTGACGGCTCAGCCCCACCGCAAATGGGAGTTGCCTGATGTCGTCAGCCATAAGCGCGATATCAGCCGTTTCCAGGGCAACATCAGATCCAGCAGCCCCCATTGCGATACCAACGCTCGAACTGGCCATGGCAGGGGCATCATTGACGCCGTCACCCACCATGGCCACCTTGGCGCTAAGGCGCAGGTTTTTGATGGCCTTGACCTTGTCTTCCGGCATCAGGTCTCCCCACGCTTCATCTAAGCCAACTTGTTTGGCTACAGCCTCTGCAACGCGGTTGTGGTCTCCAGAAATCATGACCATGCGTTCGATGCCCATCTCTCTAAGCTTCTGGAGTGCCTCTTTGGCCCCCTCCCGGGGTGTGTCCAATAGCCCGATAGCGCCCAGATCCTTGTCAGCACGCCGTACCACCATGGTGGTACGGCCTGACTGACGTAGACGCTCCGCAGCCTCCAGGGCTGCCTTGCTGAGTGCGGGAATACCATTGGTACCGAACATCTCGACCTTGCCAATCCAGACGAACTGCCCATCAAGCTCAGCACGCACGCCGCGGCCAATCATGTTGCTCATGTTCTTGGCTTGGAATCGGCGCCGTGTGCCAATCATCTCTTCACCGTCACGCACAATTGCCGCAGCCAGCGGATGGTCGCTCATCGACTCCACAGCGATGGCGACGTTTAGCAGATCCTCGATCTGCGTGCCGCCTATGGGTATTACATCGGTGATACGTGGGCGCCCTTCGGTCAGGGTACCGGTCTTGTCGAATGCCATGGCATTCAATGATCCAAGCTCTTCAAGTGGCGCACCGCCCTTGATCAGCACGCCACCTCGGGCTGCCCTGGCGATGCCAGAGAGAATGGCGCTTGGTGTAGCGATCGCGAGCGCGCAGGGGCTGGCTGCAACCAGTACGGCCATCGCCCGGTAGAACGAGTCACGGAACGGCTCGTCAAGGAAAATGCCGGCAAATAGCAGCCCGACTACCAGCAGTAAAACCAACGGGACGAATATGCGTTGGAAGCGGTCCGTGAATCGCTGGGTCGGTGACTTCCTGACTTCGGCTTCACTGACCATCTTGATGACCCGCGCCAAGGTACTCTCCGTAGAGCGCCGGGTTACCTCAACCTCGATGAGCGTTTCGCCATTGATGGTACCGGCGAAGACTTTCGAGGCTGCATCCACTGCATCTGGCTTGCTGCGTGCGAGTTCGGCATCAGGAACAGGTTGCTTGTCCACGGGGACGCTCTCACCGGTTACTGGCGCCTGGTTGATACTTGAGGAGCCTACGACTACAAAACCATCGGCCGGCAGGCGGTCATTGGGGCGCACGATGACAACGTCACCGGGAACCAGCAGCTCCACGGGCATCTCCACCGTGCCATTTGCTCTGCGTACGATCGCGGTGGCTGGTGCGAGCTTGGACAGTGCCTCAATCGCTTTCTTGGCCCGCCCCATCGCGTAGCTTTCAAGGGAATGCCCCAGACTGAACAGGAACAGCAGCAGAGCCCCCTCCGCCCAGGCGCCGATGCTCGCGGCACCGACTGCGGCGAGAAGCATCAGCGAGTCGATCTCGAAGCGTTTCTGACGGATGTTGGTAACCGCTTCCTTAGTGGTGAACCATCCACCGAACACGTAGGCCGACACGTACAGAATCAGAGGCAGACGATCAATCAGGCCAAGTTTTCCTGCGAGAGCTCCGGCACCCAGGAGAGCACCACAGATCAGCGCGAAAATCAGCTCTGTGTTCATTCCAAAAATGCCGCCATGCTCATGGCTATGACCTTCATGCCCGGCTTGGTCATCAGGGCGTTCAAGCAAACTCTTCATAACTCGTCCCTTCTGGGGTCAAGGCTTCCAATTGCCCTCTGCAGTTGGGGAGCCGTCTCTGTTGGTTGGCTAAGATCTATTGCACGGTTTGCCCGAGCCCAGGCGTTAACATTTCGAAGCTATGGGGTATCGGGCGTAATAAAAAATGCCAGGCACTGCCTGGCATTTATGAATTCTCTAATTGTTCTGTTCAAATCGTTTACTACTTGTTGTTGATGCATTGCGAATACATCGAGTAACGAACAGTCTTGAGCGTGCCCTGGGAGTCCTCGAAGGTCATCAACCGTGGATAGACCTGGCAGGTACGGGGGTCCTGCGACTGACGTACGAATTTCGCAACGTCTATCTTCATGCCATATTTGTAATCCTGAATCTCTGGCATTGGCTTGCCATTTTTCTCCGCGTACTTGGCCACTGCGGTCTGGTGTTCCTTGGTGTATTGAAGCTGCTTGCTCTCGGAGAAAGTGTTGGCCTGCGAAGCCACCGAGAAAACAACAAGTGCAGCAGCGATAATTAGCTTTTTCATAAAACCCTCTCAATTTCAAAACTTCTCGGGCGTAACCTTAGCAATGCATAGGCATCACCGGCATGACGAGAAACTTACAATTTTGAAAGGTAAGTGCATCTACTTCACTTTAAACAAAAAAGCCCACAACACGTGTTGTGGGCTTCTCTTTAGCGGAGGCTGTTAGCTAACCACTTCGGCCTCGTCGCCGTCTTCATCCTTGCGGTGTGCCCAGTGATACAGGGCAGGCAGTACCAGCAAGGTCAGTGCGGTGGAGGACAGGATCCCGCCAATCACCACCGTCGCCAATGGCCGCTGAACTTCGGCACCGGTGCCGGTGGCCAAAGCCATCGGGATGAAGCCCAGGGACGCTACCAAGGCTGTCATCAGAACAGGTCGCAGACGGGTCAATGCACCTTCATCGACTGCCTGTCTGAGCGTTCGTCCCTCCTCCCTTAGCCCGCGGATGAAGGCAATCATCACCAGGCCGTTCAGTACTGCAACGCCGGACAGTGCAATGAAGCCGACACCTGCCGAGATCGACAGTGGGATGTCCCGCAGCCACAACGCCACAACACCACCGGTGAGTGCGAATGGAATACCGGTGAAGACCAGCATGCCGTCCTTCAGGTTGTTGAACATCAGGAACAACAAGGTCATGACCAGCAGCAAGGCGACTGGAACAACGATCTGCAGGCGTTTGGCAGCCGACTGCAGCTGCTCGAACTGGCCCCCCCAAGTCGTCCAGTAGCCCGCAGGGATTTGCACCTTCTTGTCCAGCGATGCGGTCGCCTCCTCAACGAAGGACCCCAGATCGCGGCCTCGAACGTTGGCGCTGACGATAACCAGACGTTTGCCGTTCTCGCGGCTGATTTGGTTCGGGCCCAGTTGCAGGTCCAGATTGGCGACCTGGGACAGCGGGATGAAGCCGATCTGATTGGCACCCTGTGCCGCATTGGCAGGTACCGGGATCAGCAAGCTGGACATACCCGCTACGTCGGTGCGAACGGTCTCTGGTAGGCGTACTACCATGTCGAACCGACGGTCGCCCTCATACAGCGTGCCGGCCTGACGGCCACCCACGGCGATAGCGATCGAGTTCTGAACATCCGCGATGTTCAGGCCGTAGCGTGCTGCTTTTTCGCGGTCAATGTTGATGGTCAGCACCGGCAGGCCGGATGTCTGCTCAACTTTCACTTCCGATGAGCCCGGGACCGCTTTGAGCGCTGCCGCGATCTTGTTGGCGGTGTTGTTGAGCACGTCCATGTCATCGCCGAAGACTTTCACAGCGACGTCACTACGCACGCCCGAAATCAGCTCGTTGAAACGCAGTTGGATTGGCTGCGACAACTCGTAGTTGCTTCCTGGAACACCCGCTGCGGCCTTCTGCACTTCAGCAATCAGCTCATCACGAGGCTTCTTCGGGTTAGGCCACTGATCCTGAGGCTTGAGCATGATGTAGGCGTCAGAGGCGTTCGGCGGCATCGGGTCAGATGCAATTTCTGCGGTACCCGAGCGTGCGAACATCCGCTCAACTTCAGGCACCTGCGCAATCACCGCTTTCTCCAGACGCTGCTGCATCTCGACAGATTGAGTGAGGCTCGTTCCAGGCACACGCATGGCCTGCATCGCAAAGTCACCCTCACTGAGGCTTGGGATGAACTCGCTACCCATACGACTTGCCAGCAAACCACTGAGCACGACCAAGGCTACTGCGGCCGAGAAAGCGATGTTCCGATGTCCCAGCACCCATTGCAGAACCGGTTCATAGCGCAGTCGAGCTGTGCGCATGACCACGCCTTCCTCTTCCTTCACCTTGCCAGTGACGAACATGGCAATAGCTGCAGGAACAAAGGTAACGGACAGGACCATTGCACCCAGCAGCGCCATCACAACGGTGAAGGCCATCGGGTGGAACATTTTGCCTTCGACGCCGGTGAGGGCGAAGATCGGCAGGTACACCACCATGATGATCAGCTGACCGAAGATCAGCGGCCGGCGAGCTTCTCGCGCCGCGGCAAAGACCTCGTGGAAGCGTTCGGTTTTGGTGAGCATGCGGCCATGCTTATGTTGCGCATGAGCCAGTCGACGGATCGCGTTTTCTACAATAACCACGGCACCGTCGACGATGATGCCGAAGTCGAGTGCCCCCAAACTCATTAAGTTGGCACTGACCTTGTTGTTGAACATGCCTGTGAAGGTGAACAGCATGGACAGCGGAATCACCATCGCGGTGATCAGAGCCGCACGGATGTTGCCGAGGAACAGGAACAGAATGGCGATAACCAGGATCGCGCCTTCCACCAGGTTCTTCTTCACCGTCGCGATGGCTTTTTCAACCAGGTTGGTACGGTCGTAAACAGTCACAGCCACCACGCCCTTTGGCAGGGTGCGGTTGATGTCCGCCAATTTGGCGGCGACAGCTTGAGATACGGTGCGGCTGTTTTCACCAATCAGCATGAACACGGTACCGAGCACGACTTCGCGGCCGTTCTCAGTAGCAGCACCTGTACGGAGCTCTTTACCGATGCTGACGTCAGCAACGCTGCTGATGCGAATCGGTGCACCATCCACACTGGTGATCACGATGTTGGCGATGTCTTCGATATTGCCTACCTGACCCGGTGCACGGATGAGCAACTGTTCACCATTACGCTCGATGTAGCCGGCACCGACGTTGGCGTTGTTACTTTCCAACGCTGCGACCAGGTCATTGAGTGTCAGCTTGTAGGTAGCCAGGCGCTTTGGATCCGGCGCAACCAGGAACTGCTTGGCATAACCGCCGATGGTATTGATCTCGGCCACACCCGGGACGTTACGCAGCTGAGGCTTGATGATCCAGTCCTGGATCACGCGCAGGTCGGTCGGGGTGTACGGCGTACCGTCCTCTTTGACCGCGCCATCTTCGGCTTCAACAGTCCACAGGAAGATCTCGCCGAGGCCGGTAGATACCGGACCCATGACGGCCTCTACACCTTCTGGCAGCTGTTCCTTCGCAACCTGCAGCCGCTCGTTGATCAACTGGCGGGCAAAGAAGATGTCAGTGCCATCCTTGAAGATCACGGTGACCTGAGACAGGCCAGAGCGAGACAGGGAACGGGTCTGCTGAAGGCCCGGGAGACCGGCCATGGCCGTTTCAACTGGAAACGTGATCCGTTGTTCGGTTTCCAAGGGCGAGTAACCAGGCGCTGCAGTGTTGATCTGCACCTGGACGTTGGTGATATCGGGTACCGCATCGATGGGCAGCTTTTGATAGCTGTAGATACCGATACCCGCCATGATCAGAACGGCGATCATTACTACGATGCGCTGCTCGATGGCGAATCTGATGATACGTTCAAACATGAGAAATCATCCTGTCAGTTCGCATCAGTGACCGTGTTCGGCAGAAGCTTTGCCGAGCTCGGACTTGAGTGTGAAGCTGCCACTGGTTGCTACCTGGGCGCCGGCTTCAATACCGTCGATGATTTCCACGTACCCATTGTCGCGGCGACCCAGTTTTACCGGGCGGGTGTCAAAGCCATCTGGGGTGCGTACGAATACCGAAGGTTTGTCTTCAACGGTCTGCACAGCGTGCTCAGGGACCGCTACGGCAACTCGATCGGTCTGGGAGGTGACCGCAATGTTTACGAACAGGCCTGGACGCCAGGCGCCGTTGGGGTTGGTCAAGGTGACGCGGACAGTAGCTGCACGGTTTTGCTCGCCCAGCAGGCTGCCGACATAACCCACCTTCCCTTCGACCTCGACGTTCATGTCAGGCGAAGAGACTTTCACTGCACGGCCAGTCGTGACCTTGCCCAGATCTGTCGGCGGAACTGCGAAGGTCGCCCAGACCTGATTCAGGTCGGAAAGGATGAAGGCGTTGGTCGCCTCGCTGACGACTTCGCCGACGGTCAGGTGTTTCTCCACTACCACGGCGTCGAAGGGAGCGCGGAGCTCGTAACGATTACCGCCAACGGAGTTAACCGAGGCACCGATTGCGCCGACCTTCTGCTTGGCGTTGGCCAAGGAGATCTCCGCTTCTTGCAGCGCTTGGCGTGCTTGGAGGTAGTCTTGCTCTGCAGAGATCTTGTCCTGCCACAGTTGCTTCTCACGTTCGAAGGTCACACGCGCCAGTTCGACGCGACGCTGTGCGGCCTGTTGTTCGCTGCGCAGGTCAGAGATCTGCTGGCTGGCGATTACCGCGAGGACTTGCCCTTTCTTGACCGTCTCGCCCAGGTTGGCCTGGACAGCCTCAACAACGCCAGGAACACGAGGAACCACGTGGGCAGTACGATCTTCGTCGAAGCGAATTTCGCCAGGGAAGCTCACGACGGTACCGAGGTCACGAGGCGCTGCAGCTTCCAGGGCAACACCAGCGGCCTTGATCTGTTCAGCGCTGAGCGTCAGCTTGCCCTCTTCTTCACCGCCCTCTTCGCTGTGGCCTTCTTCACCATGGCCCTCATCACCTTCCTCTTTGGCGGCAGATGCGGCTTTCTTTTCGTCGCCATGGCCATCGTTAGCGCCATGCTCGGCAGTACTGGCGGCCTGCTGTCCGGAACTGTTGTTCCAGGCAAGGCTGCCAAATCCGAGGGCTGCCACAGCGGCTACCGCGAGGGCGATCTTGCGTTTGTTATCCATTGCTACTCCTGCTGATCGTAGGCACCGGCTTGTTCAAGGCTGTGTGCCGAAGAAAATGTTTGGCCCGTTCAGCGAGTGCCGGCGGTTGAGCCGACTTCGCCATAAACCCTTTCCACCTGCGCACGCGCATTGGTCGCCGCTGCCAACGATTCGAGGTATTGGCCACGAGCGACGATCAAGGTGCGCTGGGCATCCAGCACTTCGATGAAACCGAATTTGCCCATCTCGAAGCCGCGGGTTGCGGTCTCTACGGCTTGTTGGGCTGAAGGCAGAATGGTCTTGTCGTAGGACTCGACCTCCTGCATGGCGGTGGACCATTGGTTCAACGCGGTTTGGGTTTCGGTGCGCAGGCGCAGCTCAACAGCATTGCGCTGGTCCCGGGCCTGATCTGCACGACGAGAAGCGGAAAGAATGTTGCCCTGGTTACGATCGAACAGCGGCAAAGGCATAGACAGGCCCACAGTGTTGACCCGCTCGCGCACAGAGCGGTCGTACTGGCTACCTACACTGACAGTAAGGTTCGGGATACGCTGAGCTTTCTCTGAGCCGAGCGAGGCATCGCTCTTGTCTATCTGCACCACGGCCTGACGCATTTCTGCTGTTTGGTCGAGCTTAGCCAGCAGATCTTCAGTGCGAGGTGGCAAGCCCGGGGAGAGGGTTGGCGATTCGAGTCGATCAAACACGGTGACTGAGCTCCCGGTAATTTGAGCGAGCTGTTGGTAAGCGGTCGCTTTTTCCGTTTCTGCACGTCGAACTTGCAGCTGGGCTTCGGCCAGTTGCACTTGAGCGCGGGTCGCCTCCACTGGGGACGACTTACCTGCGCGAACACGGCCATCGACGATGCGAAGACCGCGCTCAGTCAGTTCGAGAGATTGCTTGGCCAGGTCGAGACCTGTCTGGGCCCGCAACGCGGCGTAAAAGGCTTGGACGACATCTGCACGCAGGCCGTTAACGCGACGGTCTAACTCAAGCTGTGCGGCGGTCTGCCCGTATGTGGCGACGTCAACACGAGCCCCCCGCTTACCGCCCAGCTCAAGGGTCTGGCTGAGAGAGACAGTCGTCTGGCTGGTGTTACGACGGGTGTCTTCCACGTCATACGAGATTGTGGGGTTGGGGATAAGCCCGGCCTGCTTGCGAGCACCATCAGCGATCCCAATTTCTTGCCTGGCCGCGGCCAGGTCTGGGTTGGCATCCATGGCCGTCGAAAGCGCCTGGGGCAAGCTGATGCTTTGGGCAAGGGCTGCAGGCGCCATCAACCCAGAGATGACTGCACAGAGTGCAGCGATCTTCCAGGGCGAGACGGGGGTCTTGGGTAAGACATTGCGGTTATACCGGGGCACTTTGATGGTCCTCGTGCACAAACTTCGATAAAGCTTGGCGAGAACGCCGAAACAGCTGCCAAGCCCCACTTGATTAGGTGATGGCACTCTAATGAGCGGTAGCTATCAGAGGGGTGGCTAGAAAATTACAATTTCGTAAGAAAGCTTTTTAATGCCCGTAAATACTGGGAAACCCAACCCGACACGATGATTTCGATACAAGCAACAGAGATGGCAAACACGCGGTGCGAAGGTGCCGAATAACAGGTAGATGACGAAATTGTAATTGTCCTATCACCCTCCCGTTATCTTCGGCCTGCAAATATGAGCTCGCGCTACGCTAGGCGCGCCGCCGGGTCAGAACAACTAACGACACCCGCGCCGGTAAACATAATAAAAACTGCCGTGAATCAAAGGAGCATCGGATGAAAATCAAAGTACCACTGTATTTGGCGGCAGTTTCTGCGCTGTCTGGAAGCTATGCTATTTCGGCACAAGCTGAAGACAAGCCAGAAGGCTTCATTGAAGGCAGCAGCCTTACAGTGTTGAACCGTAACTTCTACTTCAACCGTGATAACCGCGACAGCACCGCCCCCACTTACAACAGTGGCAAGGGCAATACGAACGGCTACTCCGAAGCCTGGGCGCACGCGATCATCAGCAAATTCAACTCCGGGTTTACCCAAGGTACCGTTGGCTTTGGCGTTGATGCCTTTGCCATGATCGGCCTCAAGCTCGACACCGGTGATGGGCGCAACGGCGGCCGTAGCTCCTTCGACGTGCTGCCCGTTGATAACAAGGGTGAAGCTCGCGACGAATACACCAAGGTCGGCGGCGCAGCCAAAGTCCGCTTGTTCGATACCATCGTGAAAGTGGGTGATGTCTTCCCATCGACCCCGGTCGTCGCATCGGGTGACTCTCGCCTGCTGCCAGGGCCTTACCCTCCAGGGTGGTCGTCTGCATGCGATGAGCCAGCCGGTCTCAAGCAACCTGAACGACAACTTCGTGACGTTCTACGGCGGCCCGGTCAACTCGCCATGGATCGGTTACGGTGGCGGTGACTACTCGATCAACGACAACTGGACTGTGAGCGTCTACGCCAGCCAGCTGAAAGACGTCTGGAATCAGTACTACGCCGGCACAAGCGTGGTTTACCCGCTGAGCGACGATCTGGCGCTGATCGGTGGCTTCAACTACTACAAAGCCGTAGATGAAGGTAAGAAGCGCCTGGGTGAATTCGACAACAACATCTGGAGTGCCAAGGTCGGTGTGCGTTACGGTGCCCACACCCTGGCCCTGTCGCATCAGCGCAACAACGGCGACGACGATTTCGACTACCTGCGTCAGTCGGACTCGATTTTCGTCGACAACTCCATCCAGTACAGCGACTTCAACTCGCCGAAAGAGCGTTCCTGGATGCTGCGCTATGACCTGAACTTCACCAGCTACGGCATTCCAGGCCTGACGTTCATGACGCGCTACGCCAGAGGCTCGGGTGCGGATTACTCGAACGCTAACCAGTTCTACATGCGCACCGACGACAACGGCAACCCGCTCGACAATCAGAAGCGTTGGGAGCGTGACGTCGAAGTCAAATACGTTGTCCAAACCGGTCCGGCAAAAGATCTGTCCTTCCGGTTGCGCCAGGCAACCACGCGTGCCACTGCTTTCGAATCGGATCTGGATGAAACTCGTGTAATCATCGAGTACCCGCTTTCGATTCTGTAATTCGCTAACTGGGCCAGTTATCCATTGGCGGGTCCTGTTAGTAAAACGAGCATTACGCATTCACCTTGAGTGGCTTAAGTGCTCCTTTGGTAAAAGGTGGATATTTGGCGCCCATTGGGCGCCTTTTTTTTGCCTAAAATTCAAGTAGGCGTTCGATTGTACGCATCGCATGCCGGTGAAGTTCATGACTACACCAATGACCAGTCTCTTCAATGTGAGCGACCTCGCCGTCATCTGAGCGGAACGAAGCCAGCACAAAGAAGAAAATAACCCAATACTTCATAAGGTCAAATCACCTGCTGGAGAGAGGGCCCGCAACTGTCAAACCCAAACCGCGACAAGATATACCGCCAGACTATCAACTGTATTACCTAGAAATTACAAATCCGTCATTTGAGCCCCGGCACGCTCATTTTGATTTACCATCCCTTTCAATAATGCCGGCGCGCGTGCGCGGTTAATTGCTCAGTGATATCGAGACAAAATCCCATGCGAATTCTGGTAATTGAGGATGAAGTAAAAACTGCGGAGTATGTGCGTCAAGGTCTGACGGAATGTGGCTATGTCGTAGATTGCGTCCACACCGGGTCAGATGGATTATTCTTGGCTAAGCAGCACGAATATGAGCTGATTATCCTGGATATAAATCTGCCAGAGATGGACGGTTGGCAGGTCCTTGAGTTGTTGCGTCGTAAAAACTGCCCTTCCCGTATCATGATGCTGACGGCGAGAAGCCGGCTGGCGGATAAGGTCCGGGGGCTGGAGAACGGAGCAGATGACTACCTGATCAAGCCATTTGAGTTCCCTGAGCTGCTGGCCCGGGTTCGCGCCTTGATGCGCAGGTCAGATCACCCTGCATCCGTAGAGGTCATTCGCGTCGCTGACCTGGAGCTTGATCAGAGCCGGCACAGGGCATTCAGGGACGGTCAGCGCATTGACCTGACCACGAAAGAATTCGCGTTACTGCATTACCTGATGCGTAATACCGGTGTGGTGCTGAGCCGCACCCAAATTATTTCGCAGGTTTGGGATATGAATTTTGACTGCGACACAAACGTTGTAGAGGTGTCGATTCGAAGACTCAGAGCCAAGATAGATGACCCTTTCGAGACCAAACTGATACATACGCTTCGGGGCGTAGGGTATGTGCTTGAAAAACGATAGTTGCCAAGCTCTCTAGTACCGAAAATCCGCTACATGCTCCCGTCGCTTGCGAACTTGAGGTTTCTGTTTACGATCCGCGGCGCTGATTCCTCACTCAACAAATGAGGTAGGCTGTACATGAGGTATAGCATTGATTATCAGCAGGTTTCGCAAGGACAATCCGATGCCAGCATTGATGCCTGTCCAGCTGACATTGTCTTCAACAGCGACCATGGCCTAGCTCTTATCCCGTGCGTTGGCGATGTTATCAACCTCCCCTCTACGGCGGTCAAAGAAGGGGTTTGCGGCATCGTTAGATCAAGGATTTTCAATTATCTCAGAGGTCCTGAAGAGCTGTACTGTCACGTCAATATTCTCGTTGAGGAGGCGGACATCAATTTCGAAAGTCTCATCTCGGAATACATGCGCAATCAGTCACGTGCTCGCTCGCCTTCTTCATAAAGTCGAAGGCGGGCCAGTCCATTAATGGTTGTGTATGGGTGAGGGTTCAGCAGAGCGAGCGCCTACTGAGCACCAGAGATGAATAGTCACAGCCTAGTGGTTTAACGCGGTACTGCTGGTGTACGCAGGGCCGGACTCATTGTTTTTTGAATGGCGCATTGCAGCACATAGAAATATAAAACCCCGGAAGCAAATACGATTGCGGACAGATAAGCAAACTCAGAGTCTAAAACCCCGGAAACCATATACAATTTAATCGTGATAGAACCCATAATAATTCCGGTACAGTACATGACGCCTGTGAACTGATTGCCCAAAAAACTCAGTATGCCGCTGAAGGCATTGTTCGCACTCAACAGCATTGCTTTCAGTATCGTCCAGCCGAGAACTGGCAGAAAAGCCTTGATCATGAAGGCGAATAACATCGACGATGCAAACAGTTTTATCGGGGTTTCTGCCCACGGCTTGATGGTGCCGTCTACTTCAACGCCGGTATACAAGATGATATTCAGAATAATCGCCATAAGGGTGCATATGCCGAGGCGTATCATTTCCCGCTTAAGCGGGGCCATCATTATCACTGCGTGAATCTTGTTTCCAAAGTATCGTTTTAGTCCTTGGATCGACATTTTTCTTCCTATGCTCTCGGGTATGACGCTGTTGTAGCGTTGTATGACGGTCATGCTTTTACCCGAAGAGAGGTGACGCTTCAACGGTCCTGAATTGCGCAGGGGATCTCATGTCCTTCCCCTGGCTGGGTAGCTTGCTGAGAAATTCTCATCTACCTGCGTGGCAACGATGCGGCCACCCCGCCGCCGTCAGAGCTCTGGAGGACTGGCTGCTGTCAGCAACTCATCGAGTGACGGAACCTTAGCGTTTGCACTGAGGACGAGTGTTCTGGATCGGAGTATGGATACATCAAAGAAAGATTCGCACTCGACTCTTCCGTTTACTTCTCTCCAGTGGGTGACTTCTGGTATCAACTCATTAGGCACCGGGTATAGTGCCATAGGGTTATGGAATACCTCCACTTCAGCAGACCACGGCTCGTAGCCATATTGCGGCCAGAGCTGACCGTAGTCGCTGGACGCTACATCCAACAGAAATGGGATACCTCGTGATGCTCCCGGAGAACGGTCGAAAAACTCACCAAACCGCAAGTATCGGTACCCGTCTAGATGAGCTCCACCTGAGATCGGCACTCGGCTGAGCTTTGGCACTGTGCAGGCATTGGTGAAAATGACCGCTGAAAGATGGGCATTTTCCATTAGCGTAAATAGGCCGTTGGGGCGCCCTGATAGCAGAGATGTCTCTTCCTCCACAGTTATCAGGTGCGTACCACGATGCGCAGATGAGTGAACTGCAAAGCCATAGAGATAGCTGATGAGCGACTCCCTGCTCCACAGCATTGAACTGGGCGCATGGAAATCGGCTAAGGCCAGAATGAGCGGCTTACCCTCCACGTGCGGTAGGGATTCGTAACGCTTGTCCAATTTGTTTTGGATGGTCCTCGCAAACCTTTCTGCAGCCGCTCCTAAGAAACGCTCATGTCGGTCAGCGGGTGGGGGGACCGGCGAGGCGCCAAAATGCTCATACCGCTCTTCCGGGTTGGCTGTCACTGCTTCAACCCAGGCCTCATCTCCCAGCCTATTCTCGATGTGAAAATCGGGTGATTCTTTAGGCTGGGTGACCAAGAGTCCCTGTTCACGAAAAATCGCTAATAGGTGGGCTTCCCAGAGGCGGGTGTGAAAATTCTCAGTCTGGCAATCGGGAACCCAATTTCTGTCTGGGGATGGCAGTGCGAGATACAGTTGATTCAGCGCCCACGCCCCAATACGGCGGCTTGGATCAAATAGTGATTTGAACACCACGCTTGGTGTGCGCTTACCCATTCTGCTTAGAGGAGCACGTCGTCGTTCACCTGAAGGGAGTGGAAGCGGATGGGCTTGGGTATAGAGAAAATGGCTGATTGAGGCGCGGGCTTCGGACTCGCCAGTGGTGCACTCACCATGGCTGAGGAGCACCCACACGCTATCGACACGACGCCGCAAGGTGACAATTCCGAAGCTGCCGGAATTGATATTTCGGGTTAGAGCGGCACAAGAAATTCCGTCCTCACTAAGCCATGCCCCTACTGGCGGGCTGTCCCCAAACCCCAACCCTCGTGGAAGCGACAAAGCGATTAGATCGAACATCGGCGCAGCAATTTCTTTCATTCGCTGATCTCGGCAGTCGTCAAAATGCATTCCATCAATGCCTCGGAGCGTGCCCGCCGGCGATGGCATCGGTGGAGGTACCTATTGAAGAAGGGGGCTTTGCTCCACCAGGACGTCTCGGTTGGTGAAGATGGTCTCAATGGTTGCAGCCTCGGCAGCCACATGAGTCTTTCGCGTGATCTCTTCAAGGGCCAGTTCGAGCCGGTAGTCTTGGAAATACTCGTACAGCTTTTCAGAGCTCTCGGATATCTCCTCCCCACCATTTTTTGCGAACAAGATGTGGATGATCGCTGCGAGTGGGAGGGAGATGTCGAGATCCTTCTCTTCTGCATCTGACTCCGAGTTCAAACCGTCGAAATACCTCTCCAGATGATTCTGGAGCTCCTCAAGCCAGAACTGAGATAGGTTGCTAGGTAGGGAGCTTTCAGGCCCGGTCAGAAGGACTTCATCTCTGAATAGAGCCAGCAGATTGGGGTTTGCCATGGAGGACCTCACGATTAGATTTGAGAGCAACTGGTCAGCATAGTCCACCTCAAGATGACCACCTCCTTGACGCCCATCCTGGTGCTCCTGAGCATCAGACGAGTGAATCGCCCCGAAACCTGTAGATACAAAATGACCGCTTCTCGCCGTTAGCTGCCTTTCTTGAAGGACAGCTTTGGGTCGATAGCGGCCTTCGTGGAGGTTGGTGTCTACGGGGTCGGTTTAGTCATTCTGAATCTCCGGTTTCACCTCCGTGAGGCCGGCCATCGTCATGCATCAGATCTTGATTGACACGCGTGCCGCTTTGGATAGCCTTGCAATTGAGGGCTGCAACTGCGCATTTGTCGGGCCTGGGTACCAGCATGAGCCCCCGCAATTTTGGCAGCAGAGGAAGCTGGTTCCTCTGAAGTAGTGACGGCGGGCATTGCCAGTCGGATTCTGAACCCAAGGTCGCCAGACTAGGAGCTAAAGGATCGCTGCGACTACTCCTCATCCCTTACCGAAAAGTCACGCGTCGGTCGTAAACGGCCCTTTCCAGGCCAATCAACTTTTGTGATTGGTGAGTAGGGATTTCTCGGCTTTTCTGTGAAAAGCACCCCTTCATTTCACAAAAAAAATGGCGAAGATTCCAATTTCACGGGGTCTGGCCTATCACCTATTTTGTGAACCTACACTGCACGGCTGAAAGAGGCCTTGGCCTTGATCGAAGTGCGCGTACTGGATCACTTCATCGTGGGTGAAGGTCGTCCACTTTCCCTTGCCGAACATGGTTGGCTTTAACCCTCACAGGCGTCTTCGGGCGCCTTGTTCATTTTCATTCTGGAGAACCCTCATGAACCCCACACACCGAGCTGCGGCCTCAAACCCATTTGCTCGCGGTTACGACAACCTTCATATCGAACGGCTGCTACTGATCACCTACGAAGACGACTGCCCTCCGTGCTTTCGACCAGTGCATGACGCACAAACCCATCTGCCCGACGACGAGCTGCAACTGTTCCCCTGCCTGTTCAATGACGATTTCGCCGTGATCAGCGAAGGCCACTCCATTCCGGATAATTTGGATGAGCGCTGTCAGTCCAGCGGGCTAGTGCGCCAAGTGATCTACGCTGTGATGGGC
The DNA here is from genome assembly GCF_016307435.1 of Pseudomonas sp. S4_EA_1b. Classification (NCBI taxonomy): domain Bacteria; kingdom Pseudomonadati; phylum Pseudomonadota; class Gammaproteobacteria; order Pseudomonadales; family Pseudomonadaceae; genus Pseudomonas; species Pseudomonas sp. S4_EA_1b. The sequence continues at coordinate 28,087 of NZ_JAEILC010000120.1, forward strand.
GAAATGCTCAACGAGCGGCATCACCTCGGTGATCTGTACTCCCTGGAAGAGGCCCAAGCCATGGTCCATCGCTTGAGCTTCGAAACGGGACACTACAGTCGAGCCTGGGAAATCAGTACCGCGCACCTTCCCGAAGAAGCGATGCTTTATCTGGAGGAGTGGGTCAGTAACTTCGCTCTGCGGCAAACCGGCCTCTTGTTCGAGCTTTTTACGCTGCCAGATTGCTGCGGTATCGGTTGCAAACTGATCGGCACGCCATGGACGGACGAGAACTTGCTGAACATTGCGGGCAATCGTCATTCGAGCTTGAGACAAGAACAACTCGACGCAGGCACACCGGAAGCCTTGGTCAACGTACTGTATTTGGCGGCATTGGCGGATGTGCGATTGTTGATCTTCGACCCCGACGCTGCCGTCTTGGATGGGCTCGCCATTTTCGATGAATAGCAACGTGTTCAGCGTTAACACGACCCACCTTGAATCAACTTTCTCACTGAATCGCTCCTTCACTTCATGTCAGGTTCTGCACTGAATCTGACATGAGGTTTTTTCCATGGAGCGTTTTTTCACGCCTGTCTGCCTGCTGGGTTTGTTGAGCGCCTGCACCGCGCAAATCCCCAACTCTTTGCCGACCCATCCAGAGATCGACAGTTACTCCAATCGGGCCCAGCACTCGAAGGGCATAGCCGAAGAAAGCCATCAGGCAGAGCTTCATTATGGCCGCTACACGCTGGTCAGCACCGAGCCCACCACGGAACAACGCGATCTTCTTGCCCAAATCATTGACGTGAGCATCCCGTCCAGCCTGAACCCTTCAGTGCAGGATGCATTGCAGTACGTATTGCAGCGCTCGGGCTATGCGCTCTGCCCCGTTACCGCGTCGGTGAGGGTGCTGTTTACTCGGCCCCTGCCCGCGGCCCATTACCGGCTCGGCCCGATCTTTTTGCGCCGCGCGCTCCAAGTGCTCGCTGGCCCCGCCTGGCAACTCACGACCGACGAAGTCAGCCGTTCAGTCTGCTTCGAACAGCAGAAAACGGAGGCCGGCGTCGCGCTGATCACACCCGTCTCGCCCCATCTGTTGGAGGCACTCCCATGAGAGCCTCGACGTTTCAAACTCTCATCATTGGGCTGCTTTGCTTGGCGGTCGCCGGCCAGAGCGGTGGTTTGTATAACCAGTATCAACGCGTGGCCGAACTGCAGAGCACGAACACCCAACACCTACAAACCCTGGACACCCTGCAACATGATTCAAGCGCCCTCAAGGATGCCCAGGAGAAGCTGCAGTACGCGCTGAAAGACCTGAAGCAGATGGTCGATACTGGTGAGCAACAGGCCAATACCCTCGATCCGATGTTGGATCAGTGGGCGCAAGAGATACAGGAACTGCGTGATGGTCTCGCAGCCCGCGCCACCCAGGCAGACCTGACAGCGCTGCGCGCACGCCTTGAACAGGTCGAGCAGCAGTTCCTGGACCTCAAGACCCAGCCATCACCCCCACCGCCGATGCATTCAGCGCCCAAACCGAAACAGACCGCTCGCCCAAAATCCGTCCCGCTCTCGCCACCTTTCTCGGTGTTGGGTGTCGAGTCCCGCGGGGGTGAGCGCTTTCTGGCGGTCGCTCCGCATGACAGTCGCTCGCTTATGGATGTTCGGCTGCTGCACAGCGGCGAGCAGCTCGGCGCCTGGCACCTGAAAGTGCTGGAGCCGCACTCAGCCATCTTCGCGGTGGCCGCTCAGCCAGACCAGACCGTGCCCCTCCCTTGAGAAGCGATCATGAACAGAGCGTTACTGCCCGCCGTCGTCTGTTTCGTTTCACTGCTTAGCACGAGCGCTGCGATGGGCAACCCTGCCACGACACAATCACGGCTCCAGGACACGCAGTCCGCTCCCCTGGAGCGCTCTCACGCTGAACAGACGGCGAGCTGGGGGCTGACGGAGCAGGAGTGGACGCGCTTCGAACAGATCCAAGCCGGCCCGCGCGGTTTCTGGAGCCCGAACCTCGATCCGTTGACCGCACTCGGGGTCGAGGCCGAGACCGACCAAGAGCGCCAACGCTATGCCGAATTACAGGTAATGCTGGAAGCCAAACGCGCCGAGCGCGAGTTGGCCTACCAAAACGCTTACACCGCGGCCTGGGCCAAGTTATTTCCTGGGCTACTGCCGATCCAGGGTATGGCATCCCCATCCCCTGCCAGCTCAGCGGTCGCGCCGCGCCAAGCCCTGTTTGTGGAAGACCACTGCCCGGCATGCACTGCCGAAGCACAACGTTTGCAAAACAGTGACACGGCGTTCGATATCTACCTGGTGGGCAGCCAAGGCGAGGATGAACGCGTCCGTAACTGGGCTCGGCAAGCCGATATCGATCCGGCCAAGGTGCAACGCCGGCAGATCACCCTGAACCATGACCGTGGTCGCTGGTTCAGCCTGGGTGCTCCGGGGCCATTGCCCGCCACATTTCAACAGGTGAACGGACAATGGCAACGCCTCGACTGAGTGGTCTTGCGCTCATGCTGACGATGCTCGCAGCCCAGGCTGACGAACTTCCGCCTCCGGCCTATCAACTGGCGGCGCATGACGCCGGCATCCCTTCTACGGTGCTGTTCGCGATTGCGCTGCAGGAGAGTGGACTCCGCGTCCGTGGCCGACTGCTGCCCTGGCCCTGGACCCTGAACATCACCGGAACACCCTACCGCTTCGCCACTCGCCAGACCGCCTGTCACGCCTTACTTCAGGCACTCGCCCAACATGACGCCAAGCGGGTCGATGTCGGTCTCGGGCAAACCAATCTGGGTTATCACGGACAACGTTTTTCCAGTCCCTGCGAAGCCCTCGACCCCTACCGAAATCTCGCTGTGACCGCCGCGCTGTTGCAGGAGCATCACGCCGCCACCGGTAATTGGGTGTCAGCGGCTGGACGTTATCACCGCCCGGCAGGAGGAACGCCGGCCGCGCGTTACCGCGCCGGCTTTTCCCGGCAACTCAAACGGTTGCTGGTTTCCTTCGAATAAGGCACACCACCATGAAACGAATATCCCTTACCTGCTATTTCATCTTGCTCTTGGCACCTTTCACCCAAGCCGAACTGAGCACTGTCAAGGGGCTAGGCGGCGATTTCACCCAGCCCTACCTTCGAGTGCCGGGAGCTCAACCGATTGACAGAGCTCAGGTTAACGGGATTATTCACGCAGACCTGTCCGTGATTGCCGATGAGGCCTGGATACTGCCCGTCAGCAGCTCTCGACTGAGCCCCGGCCCGGTCACGCCTCGCTCCCTGAAAATGCCCGGCATGCAACCCTTTTTTCTGGTGGGCGGCGATCCCCAGTCGCTGACTTGGCTGCGTCAACGCGCGGCTGAACTGCAGGAGCTGGGTGCAGCCGGCCTCGCCGTCGAGGTGGCCGATACTGAAGCTTTGGCCCGGATTCGAGCAGCCGCTCCGGACATCACCATCATGCCGGTCAACGGCAACGACATCGCCACCCGCCTGCAGATTGAGCACTACCCCGTCTTGATCACCGCCACCTCATTGGAACAGTGAGTCAGGTCATGGCCGAGCATGCGATGGAGTCGAAGCTCCGGCCAGCGGTGGAGCTGTATACCGTGGCGATCTGCATCGCTGCCGCAGTGCTGTGCATGTACTCGCCCTGGGCTGTGGCCCTGTCACCGGAGATCGGTCTGGTTGCGGCGCTGGCCTATACCCTGTTCGGCCTTATCCGGCTGCGACAAGCCTGGGAGGTGCTGCGTTATCGACGCAATATCCGTCGGCTGCCCCGTTACGAGCTGACCAGTCGGCAGATTCCGGTCAGCCGCAAGCGTCTGTTCATGGGCCGCGGCTTTCGCTGGACCCGCCTGCACACCCAGCGCCTGGTCGAAGCCCAGGATCCGGCGGTCGCCCACTATGTCGACCAACCGACCTGTTACCGTCTGGCCCGTGGACTCGAACGGCGCCTGGAGCATGCACCGTTTCCGCTCTCGACATTGGCCCGTGTCACCGCCTGGGACAGTGCCTTCAATCCGTTGCGCCCTTTGCCCCCGGTAGGTGGGTCGCCACTTCTGCATGGGGTTGAGCCCGATGAAACGGAAGTTAGCCTACCGCTGGGCGAACGGGTCGGACACATACTGGTGCTGGGCACTACTCGTGTCGGCAAGACGCGGCTCGCCGAGGTGTACATCACCCAGGACATTCATCGCGTCGAGCATGAGGTGGTCATCGTTTTCGATCCGAAGGGCGATGCCGACTTGCTCAAACGGATGTACGTTGAAGCCAAACGCGCCGGTCGGGAGAAAGAGTTTTATGTCTTCCATCTGGGGTGGCCGGAAATTTCAGCCCGCTACAACGCCGTGGGACGTTTCGGGCGCATTTCGGAAGTGGCGTCGCGCATCGCCGGGCAGCTCAGCGGTGAAGGCAACTCTGCGGCCTTTCGTGAGTTCGCCTGGCGTTTCGTCAACATCATCGCCCGCGCTCTGATCGAGTTGGGCCGGCGTCCGGACTACCTGCAGATCCAGCGACATGTGGTCAACATCGACGCCCTGTTCATCGAGTACGCACAGCAGTTTTTCGCCAAGACCGACCCGAAGGCGTGGGAATTGATCGTCCAGCTCGAAGGCAAGCTCACCGAAAAGAACATTCCCCGGCATATGGTAGGACGCGAAAAGCGGGTGGTGGCCATCGAACAATATTTGGCGGCAAAACGGGTATTTGATCCGGTGCTGGACGGACTGCGTTCGGCGGTACGCTACGACCGTACTTACTTCGACAAAATCGTTGCCTCGCTACTGCCGCTGCTGGAGAAACTCACCACCGGCAAGACCGCGCAGTTACTGGCCCCCAACTACACCGATTTAGATGACCCGCGGCCAATCTTCGACTGGATGCAGATTATCCGGAAACGCGGCATCGTCTATGTTGGCCTGGATGCGCTAACCGACGCCGAGGTGGCCGCCGCTGTAGGTAACTCCATGTTCGCCGACTTGGTCTCGGTTGCCGGACACATCTACAAACACGGCATCGACCATGGCCTGCCCCAATCAGACAGCAGTGCCAATAAGCTCCCCATCAACCTGCACGCTGACGAGTTCAACGAGTTGATGGGTGATGAGTTCATCCCACTGATCAACAAGGGTGGCGGCGCCGGCATCCAGGTGACCGCCTACACCCAGACTCTCAGCGATATCGAAGCGCGCATTGGCAATCGCGCCAAGGCCGGCCAGGTCATCGGCAACTTCAATACCCTGCAAATGCTGCGGGTGCGCGAAACCGCCACCGCGGAACTGCTCACCCAGCAGTTGCCCAAGGTTAACGTGATGACCAAGACCCTGGTGTCGGGTGCCACCGACACCTCTGATCCTGAGGCCAACACGGACTTCACCTCCTCCTCGCAGGACCGTGTCAGCAGCACCAGTGTGCCGCTAATCGAGCCGGCTCATATCGTCAGCCTACCCAAGGGTCAAATGTTCTCCTTCCAGGCCGGTGGCCAACTCTGGAAAGTCCGCATGCCATTGCCAAAACCCTCCAACGACGATGCCATGCCCAAAGACCTACAGGAGCTTACCCAGAGAATGCGGGCGGCCTACAACGAGCAGGCAGGGCAATGGTGGAGCGCAAGCGGTGGCGGCCCAACAACCAACTTCGATCTGGATCAGGTGGGGTAGCCTGGCCCAGCCATAGGTATCGATTCAGCAAACACGTATTCGGTAGGCGTCGTGCCCACATCAACTCTGCAAGGCGTAATATGGAGTGAACGATGGCGATTTCCGCCCAGAAAGCGCCGCCACAACCGATCCAGCATCCGGGATTGATCGTCTCGGCCATCAGCCTGGTCCTGCGCATCATCGGATTGCTGATTGCCTCGTTGCTGCTCTCGATCCTCATCGAGTTCGTCGGACTGCTACTGTTCTGGGGCGATCAGGGTTGGCGACACAGCCAGGCCATGTTGAATAGCGAATTGGGGTGGCTCAGCGAGCACTTCAAAGCTTCACTTCTCATCCAGCAGCCTGGGCCAACGATTGTCCAGTGGCTGGATTTCCTCAATCAGTGGCTGCTGGTCAAGACTGGCTTTGCGGATTTTGCCCGGCAGGCGCGGGTGTCGAGCCAGGGCAACGGCTTCTGGAGCTGGATCAACCAGCTCTACGTGAGCATTGAGGCTTTCGTGCTGGCGGCGGTCTATGTGACCTTTACCTTCGTGGTGCGCCTGACCATTCTGGTCCTGGCCACGCCATTGTTCTTGCTGGCCATGTTCACGGGTTTTGTCGATGGTTTGATGCGCCGCGACCTGCGCAAGTTTGGAGCCGGGCGAGAAAGCAGCTTTGTCTATCACCGCGCCAAGCGAGCAGTTTTACCACTGTTGATCGTGCCCTGGATCATTTACCTATCCCTGCCCTTTTCGCTCAATCCTATGGCCGTCTTTTTGCCTTGCGCGATGATGCTCGGAATAACGACAGCCATCACCGCGGCGACGGTTAAAAAATAAATTTGATAAAATGTAATGCTGACGTGTTAAACCATTCCGGTGAATTTGGCCAAAATCGCGACGACATAACCGCCAATAATAGACAAACCAAC
>NZ_JAEILC010000121.1:0-1764 GCF_016307435.1 Pseudomonas sp. S4_EA_1b
GGTCTGCTCGGCCCTGGGCTGCGCGAGCCGGTGAGTTTCCAGGTGCGCAAAGGCGAAATCCTCGGCCTGTTCGGCCTGGTGGGGGCCGGGCGCACGGAGCTGTTCCGTCTGCTCAGCGGCCTGGAGCGTGCCAGCGCCGGCAGCCTGGAGTTGGAGGGTGAGCCATTGCAGTTGCGCTCGCCGCGCGACGCCATCGCCGCCGGGGTGCTGCTGTGCCCCGAAGACCGCAAAAAGGAAGGCATCATCCCGCTGTCCAGCGTGGCCGAAAACATCAACATCAGTGCTCGTGGCGCCCACTCGCGGTTCGGCTGGCTGCTGCGCGAGGGCTGGGAAAAGGGCAACGCCGCGCACCAGATCCAGGCGATGAAAGTCAAAACCCCGAACGCCGCGCAGAAGATCCTGTACCTCTCCGGCGGCAACCAGCAGAAAGCCATTTTGGGCCGCTGGCTGTCGATGCCGATGAAAGTGCTGTTGCTCGACGAACCGACCCGCGGCATCGACATCGGCGCCAAGGCCGAGATCTACCAGATCATCCACAACCTGGCGGCGCAGGGCATCGCGGTGATCGTGGTGTCCAGCGACCTGATGGAAGTGATGGGCATCGCCGACCGCATCCTGGTGCTGTGCGAAGGCGCGCTGCGCGGCGAACACCCGCGCGAACACGCCACTGAATCCAACCTGCTGCAGCTGGCCTTGCCGCGCCGCGTGACGAACTGAGAGAAAACCATGACCACTCAAAACAATGCGCTGCCCACGGCACGCAAACCCCTGGACATGCGCGCCTTGCTCGACAACTGGGCAATGCTGCTGGCGGCCATCGCCATCTTCGTGCTGTGCGCCTTGCTGATCGACAACTTCCTCTCGCCGCTGAACATGCGCGGCCTGGGCCTGGCGATTTCCACCGTGGGCATCGCCGCCTGCACCATGCTGTTCTGCCTGGCCTCGGGGCATTTTGACCTGTCGGTGGGCTCGGTAATCGCCTGCGCCGGGGTGGTCGCGGCCATCGTCATGCGCGACACCGACAGCGTCATGCTGGGCATTGGCGCGGCATTGCTGATGGGTCTGGTGGTGGGGCTGATCAACGGCATCGTGATCGCCAAACTGCGGGTCAACGCGCTGATCACCACGCTGGCGACCATGCAAATCGTGCGCGGCCTGGCCTACATTTTTGCCGACGGCAAAGCGGTGGGGGTGTCCCAGGAGCAGTTCTTTATCTTCGGCAACGGCCAACTGTTCGGCGTGCCGGTGCCGATCCTGATCACCCTGGTGTGCTTCGTGTTTTTCGGCTGGCTGCTCAACTACACCACCTATGGGCGCAACACCATGGCCATCGGCGGCAACCCGGAAGCGGCGCTGCTGGCGGGCGTGAACGTGGACCGCACCAAGATCCTGATCTTCGCCGTACACGGCCTGATCGGTGCCCTGGCCGGCGTGATTTTGGCCTCACGCATGACCTCGGGCCAACCGATGATCGGCCAGGGTTTCGAACTGACCGTCATCTCGGCCTGCGTACTGGGCGGCGTGTCGCTGAGTGGCGGCATCGGCATGATCCGCCACGTGATCGCGGGTGTGCTGATCCTGGCGATCATCGAAAACGCGATGAACCTGAAGAACATCGACACCTTCTACCAGTATGTAATCCGCGGCTCCATCCTGCTGCTGGCCGTGGTCATCGACCGCATGAAACAACGCTGACTCCATGCCCCGTGAGGACTCAATGTGGGAGGGGGCTTGCCCCCGATAGCGGTAGATCAGAAACAAAAA
>NZ_JAEILC010000122.1:0-47556 GCF_016307435.1 Pseudomonas sp. S4_EA_1b
GGGTTGACATCTTTCCTTTAAATCGATGAGGGGTTCGCCATCTGCGACGGCATGTCGGATGAGCAGCTCCACTCGATGACCCTGGAGGCAGGCTTGCGCGTCAAGCAGTGGTGCGGACTCGGTACAGGCGCCGGCATCGGTCCGACTCTCACCCTGGCAAAACTGGCCTCCTACGCCGCTAAGCGGGTCACACGGTCGAGCCTCTGCAATCTGATGGGGGCTGATGACCGCCTTTCCCTCCTACGCCTGACTCCCGTCTCCGAGGTCTGGGGGATCGGGCCTTCCGTCACGAAGAAACTTCTCGCCCTGGGGATTAAGACCGCTGCCGAGTTCGCCGCCGCACCGAGACACGTACTGGAGCGAGAGTTTCCCGTCACGGTCATTCGGACGCAGCTAGAGCTCAACGGGATATGTGCGATCTCACTCGACGATCCCGGCACCCCTAGGCAGATGATCAACGTCTCTCGGTCCTTTGGTGTGCCTGTCACTTCAGTCGCCGAGCTTGCTAACGCGCTGGTGTCTTTTGTCTCCAGCGCTGCTACGAAATTACGTCGTCAGCAGTGCACTACGTCGTTCATGCGGGTGTATGCGCAATCTAGTCCGTTCAGCACCCGCGCAGCCCCGTACGCAAAAACGGTCACAGTGAAGTTTCGCTCACCTCTGGATGACTCTCGCGTGCTGGCGTCCTTGGTCTCTGAGGCAGCTGCGTCCGTATTTCGCTCTGGCGTTGAGTTCTCCAAAGCTGGGGTCTGCCTAATGGGCATTGCTCCGAATGGGGCTATGACTCAGGGGGAATTGTTCGGTCAGTCGTCAGCCGTCAGCTCGGACGTTATGTCGGCTTTGGATGGGATTAACGGGAAGTTCGGCCGGGGGACCATTGCGGTTGCCAGCGAATTCTCGGGGAAACGTTGGCGGGGAAAATCTGAGGATACGAGCCCGGCATTCAGCACAAAGCTCGCCGATTTGAAGACCGTGTACTAGTTCAGCTGCCATCCCTGCATCAGGAAGGGAGTCCAGGTCATGCGCCGAGCTGGCTTCCCCCCTATCCATTTTTTTGCCGACTGAACGCTCACCTTTCTCCTGATGCGACGAGTCGTTTGTTAGCGACTGGCGACAAGCGTCAGGTGGTTGCCACGCTGAGCGTCCTCGCGAGCCCATTGCTCCTGTATGCGCGTGGCCACTTCGGCCTGCCGCGGGAGAAGCGGTAGAAACTCGTCGTCCTGCGCAGACTCGACAACCGGCTGACCGCCTTCAGCGATGTACCGCATCGGATCACTGAGAAAGACAGAGAGCGGCACATGCATCAGGCCAGCGGTCTTGGCCTCGAAGTAGATGTCGGCCCAGCTGTCGAGTTGATCCGCCGGGATGGAGAGGTCGCCGCTTACGAAGATTGGGGTGAGTGCCATGTCGAAATACCTGTTTGGTTGGAGATACGTCTCTACCTTACCGCCATCGCCAAAACTGCAACCCCTACCACTCAACCTTCGTTCCCAGCCTCATATGCCTCTCAAGATCGCGACGCATAGTCCGGTTCTCCTTCATCAGCTGGCGGTAGATCTCGAACTCATCCTCGTACCGGTTGAACATCTCCTCTAGCCAGGCCTCCATCCTTCCCATCTGGGCCCGCGAGAAACGAGGGTAGCCACCCTTACCCTTTGGCACCCTGTTTTTGAATGGCTTCTCCTGCGGGCCGTGCTCGTGTTTTTTGTAGGCAAAACGAAGCCAGTAGATGTCCACGCTGTTTCCCCTGCGCGAGATCGCGACACCCCTGAAAAGCGTCTTACCCGACGCCCTCGCCTCCACCCAAAATCTGTCCCTCGCATCGAGGGCCTTCGCATAGACAATTTCGAAGTACTCATCCAGGCCTTGGATGAGTTTTTCAGCTGAATGCATCACGGGAAAAAATCTCCATAAACTATCTATATCGCAATTTCACTTACATGCTCTCTATCGTCAACCATGCGTTCGCCGGTCCCAGATGCATGCCGAAGCGTCCAAAAAAACTGCGTTGATTCTGCCTATCCTCTATCTATGTCGCAAACAAATCTGTATGCGCCATATGGCGATTTCCCCATCTCGCGAATAAGCATTCTTCTTTGTATGCCCTATCTATGGAGCATACAAATTTGTATTCCCCATAACGTTGCGAGCCACGGGAAAGCAAAGATAGAAGCGCATACAAATCTGCATGCGCTATCTATATCGCATACAGATTGCTATGCACTGTGGCTAGGCCATTGCGGTGCCTGATCGGCGGAACGCATTTCTGGACGCACTTCTTACGCTGAGCACCCTCGAAAACACTCTCCAGGGAGAGGCGATTTCTCGGAAATTGGCGTGGCCCTACCAGAGAGAAAATGTGGCCCATCTCCAGGGCCGGATTGGGGGGTTGCATATTTGAAAACCGTGGCAGGCTGTTCCTAGTCGAGCAGTAGTCGATCCGCAGAGGCGCCTTAGTCGACTGTTTGTCGACCAAGCCGATCAAGGCAAGGCTCGCGCAGGGCTTTCCATCTCTTGTCGATCAATAGTCGACATTTTGAGCGGCTGAGGGCGAAAGCGGGGCGATGTACTCGGAAAACATCTGCAGAGCTGCAGAACAAGCAACAGCCATTAGGGCTTAGGAGAAGCAATGAGCAGAAAGAGCGAAGCACAAGCACCCAAACTGATCGTCGGCTGGGATTGCGGGTACTCGAACGGGAAGCTGGCCTACGGCCTGTCCACTGACGAGGAGCCTACCCTCCTGGTACGTCCGGCTCAGGCGGCACCGATCAGCCAGCTGCATGGCAGCATGGCTCTCAAACCAGGCGAGTACGCCGTGGAAGTAAACGGTGAGCCGTGGGCGGCGTTCCTCGATCCAGGACGCGCACGTCTTAATCGAGAGCTGCACGGCGACTATCCGGCGACCGATCCCTACAAAGCTCTGTACCACGCCGCACTGATTGCTTCGTGCCAGGACGGTAACGTGGTTGACCGTCTCGTAACCGGCCTGCCTACGGCTCAAGCGCGAGACGCGAAACTCGTTGAAGCGCTGACGAAGCGGCTGACGGGCATTCATCAAGTAGCGCCGAAGCGGACGATTGAGGTCCGCGAGGTTGAGGTAATTGCTCAGCCGGTAGGTACCCTCTGTGAGATCAACAGCTACCACGAAGATGCCGATCTGTTCGCTGAGGCAAACCTGCTCGTCCTCGATCCTGGTTTCTTCAGCGTTGACTGGGTCATGTTCCGCCGCGGCGACATTCAGCGCGACTCGTCGAGCACGTCCCTGGACGCTATGAGTGTCGTCCTGGACGCCATCAATGAAGAGTTCGCTATGGAGCACGGCGGCGAGGGACCTGGTCGCGACAAGCTCGAGATCGCCATGCAAAACAATCGGGACACCGTCCTCATGTTCGGCGAACGCATCGCTCTGGCCCCGTATGTGGATCGTGCCATGGGCAAAGTCGCACCTCGCGCTCTGTCCAACCTCAAGGAGCAAATGCGCTTCATGGAGGGTGAGGCTCTCGACTTCATCCTGCTTGGCGGTGGCGGCGCTCGGTTCTATAAAGACGCGGCCCAGTACCTCTTCCCCAAGGCCAAGGTGATCGTTGCCGACAACAACGTGACCTCCAACGCCTCTGGCTACTGGTTCCACGGAAAGAACAGCGTCGTTTAAAGGAGCGGGAAGATGTCTGGCGGCGAAATCAAGATGCTTGCAACGGTATCCGAGTCCACATACACACGGCTCTATCGCGAGCTCGCTGCGCTCCCTGAGCGTAAACGGGTCAAACGGTTGATCGTGCTTGCCCAAATCGGGCAGATAGCGGAAATGGCGGCCATGGGGCATCAACTGCTGCCCGCCCAGGACCTCCCCTCTCCGACCGTACCTACAGTCGCAGCTCCAACTGCGGCTGTAGCCTCAGCACCGGCAGCACCAACACCAACACCAACACCGCGGGAGCCGGCTCCGCCGGCACCTGAGCAAACTCCTGCCCCGGCAATCGAACCGGTTGCACCACCTCCTCCACCTGCCGAGAGTGAGAGACCAGGGACTGGGGATGCTTTAGCTGAAGACGTGAACGGCGCTGGACACCAGCGGCCGACCACTGAAGCCGCGACAGCAAATGAACCTATCCACGGACAGCAGCCCTCAGCTGCACGAAAACCCCGACGGTCTGGCCACGGATTCAAAGTGGGTATGACGTAACAAAAATCTATGGTCACCCCCGTTTTTGCAATACTGATCAGTGATGAGTGTTTGGCTTGCCTAAATCTATCCGGCGTCTGTATGGGGCATGCCCCGCGCCACGATGAGAGTCGCGCCTGACGATCCTGAAAAGCCCGTCGGCTTCAAGAGCCGATTTTTGTGCCAGGTTCTTCGTCAGGCCGGTGTGCCGTTCACGTCATCAGTTGTTCAGCGTCGCAAAACCTGAAAGGGTGTTTCGTGGTACAGCTGTAACCGCAGGGTCAAGCGGCGTAAGCGCTCGGCCCTGCTTCAAATTCCGAGTGATTGGCCGTCATCGCCCAGGCAATACGGGCCAGTTTGTTCGCCAAGGCGCACACCACTACATTCGAGTGGCGACGCTCGCGCAATGAGCGTACCCAGTCGGCCAAGGCTCCTTTTTGGAACTCCAGATGCTGGAGATAGACCCTGGCGCACTGCACCAGCAGACGGCGCAAGTTCTTGTCGCCACGCTTGCTGATACCCAGGAGGTTGGCTCTACCGCCGGTACTGTACTGACGGGGTACCAGTCCGACTGCGGCCGCGAAGTCTCGGCTACAGCCGAATTGCTTGCCGTCCCCCATTTCTGCCGATAGCAGACTCGCCGTGATCGGACCAACGCACGGGATGGTCAGCAGGCGAGAGCCGAGATCATCTTCGGCAAGTTGCTCGGTCATCTCCCTGTCCAGCTCCTTGATCTGTTCATCCAGATAGCAGAAGTGCTGGTGCAGTCGGCTCAACAGGGAAACCAACCGAGGGGGTAGCGGGTGTTCGTCCAGCGTGACGGGCAGCCGCCTGACCAACGAAAGCCCTTTGGGCAGGCTGATGCCAAACTCCAGCAGAAAACCATGGGTCTGGTTGGCGGTTTTCGTCCGGTCACGCACGAGGGAGTCGCGCATCCGATGCAGTACGGACAGCGTTTGCTGAGCCTCGGTCTTCGGCGTCACGAAACGCATCGTCGGTCGGGACGCCGCCTCGCAGATCGCTTCGGCATCGATGAAGTCGTTCTTGTTGCCCTTGACGAACGGACGCACGAACTGAGGCGAGATCAGTTTCACCTCATGTCCGAATGATTTCAGTTGGCGAGCGATGAAATGCGAGCCGGCGCAGGCTTCCATCACCACCATGCAACTCGGCAGGTTGCCTAGGAATCGCATCATTTGCAGACGTGTCGTCTTCTTGCGGAAGACCTCGCGTCCGGACTTGTCCTGTCCGTGCAGATGAAAGCTGTGCTTGCCGAGATCGATACCTACCAGCGTTGCAGTGTTCATGATGATGGTCTCCGTGAATAAAACACCCTGCCAAAGCCTAACCCTGGCAGGGTGTGGGGGTGACCATCTCATTAGCCCGCCAATTGGCGGGCTTTTCATTTGGATAGAAGGCTACTTAGAGTCGATTCATGCTTATGCGCAGGAAGATCTTCCCGACTACCGCCGTGCCTTTGCTGTTCATCGCGCCTGTAGAGTCCAGTGTAACCGTCGTACCCACGATGTTGACGTTCGTGGAGGTAAGTGCAAACCCCGAGGATACAGGCGATGCGAGCCGCATGATCACCGTGTCACGAATGCAAATGAGAAAGCAGCCTTCGTGAAGAAACTTGGTGTCCGTGTCGACCAGAGCGATGCTTCCTTGATCCAGCGTTCCCTGAAGGGCATCCGAGTTGATGTACATCGCTCGGACTTTCTCTGGATTAACGCCATGAGACTGAATCAGGCGTTTAGGCAGTGGCAGAGATTTGATCGGCAGGTCCGAGTCTCTGCTCGTTCGCCTCACATCCGCAAACCCCTGGCTGATTGCTAGCGACTCAGGTGTATGAATCGTCAGGGTGATCGTTTCCTCGGCGTCAGCGATGAGGGCGCCGGTAGCGAGGTACTCAACGGTTGTACGCAGAGCCTTGGCAAGCAAAATCAATGTCAAACGATTGCACTCAGAACCTTTGTAAACAATGTTCTTGGTCGTGCTCTCGTTGCGGCTGATTAACTGAGCCAATTGCTTCGGCTTGATATCAAGAAGCTCCATCCGCTCCTGGACGCGCTTCATGAAAGCGTCAACGGAAATATCTTCTGATGCGTATTGCATGGCTTCTTAAAGCTCTCACTGTCACACACATTTAGCCGGTGGATGTCCGCTTATGGCCGAAATCCATTCCCCATGAGGCGCAGCTCTATGACTGCTATCGCCACTGGCATATCAGAAAGCCACCACAGTATAGGGTCTAAAAATGACCTGTGTGAGTGTCAATCAACGTCTTGAAAGCTGCAATTAAACCCAATTAAGGGGGCGAAAGGCAAATTGCCGCCAAATTGCGCCTACCTGAGTAGGGTCATAATCATTGCGACCATAGGGTCACATTTACTGACCCTGTATTTCGGAATTTGTGCCCCTCGTTGACCAAATACACCCCCTCACAAGGCAAAAAAGGGTAACAAGGCCTCATTTCTCGCATGAGTTCCGTGCCGTTCGTCGGATTACGTCAATTTTCAAGCGTCAAATGACCCACTTAAGGGTCATTTGTCACCGAACCTTCTTGAAACATACCGCTACACGAGTAGAATCCCGCCCCATATCAGGGTCAGATTTTCCTGCTTTCTAGGGTCGGATTATGAAATGGATACCGGTTTTAACGCTTTCAGCCACATTAGCAGCGCTTTTTCAGGCGCCTGCTGAAGCGTTTACGTTGAAAGGAACGGTCTGGGAGCGGCAATCCCAGCGCTACTGCAAGGTCGACCCAAAGCTGCTCTATGCAGTAGCCCTGGTCGAATCGAAGCGGTACTCCGGACGCATCGTTAATCCGAATCCTCTGGCCCTCAATATCGCGGACAAACCGCACCACCCAGCCTCTCTCAGCCAAGCTAAGCAACTACTGCGTGATGGGTTGCAGAAGACGCGGAGCATCGCTGTAGGGGCTATGCAGATCAGCATCAGATGGAATGGCGAGCGTGTCGCCAACCCTGAAGATCTGCTGGATCTTGAGACCAATGTACGCATCGGTACGCAGGTGCTGTGCGAGATGATCGATGGGCAGCACGGTGATCTGGAACTGGCCATCGGCCGATACCACACCCCAAACCCAGAACTCGAGTCGGTGGCTCGCGAGTATGGACGCAACGTCCTGACGATCTGGCGCCGCCTGATCCTCCTTGAAAGTAAGGAGGCCTGAGCCATGCTCGATAATTACGCGCTGAACCTAGTCCTACACACAGCAAAAGACTGGGCATCTACGAACAACGGCTCATTCGGTCGTTTCTTCTCGCTTGATCAGGTCGATCGTCAATGGCTACTCGACTGTTCTGATGCAGACCTCCAGAGCCTGGCCGACCTTCCAACCTCGATCATCCAGGTAAACCTCGACGAGATACGCCCGAAAGAGTTGGCGGGAAGCGCAGTAATGCCAACGGCAGAAGTCGCGGCCATCAGTGGGATTCTGGGTGCCATCGCCGAGAACATTCGCAGCAACGTCCGGGTCGGCATGATCGCATGGGGAATTAGCTCCAAAACCAATGCAGATTGGCTCTGCAATAGCAGCCTCAAAGACCGAATCGCTTTGGCATCCCAGGGGAAAGTCACCTTCTCCCCCCGCACTCCCTTCAACCGCATCGCTCGCCAAAATCAGTCAGGCACGGACCTAATGGCCAACCTCATGCGGATTCTTTCCGGAGGGAAAGTCAGTGGCTGATTCCAAGCTAGCACTTCGCATGGGCCAAGCCGGCTTTAGCGACACGATTATTCGAATTCAGACGGGTATCTCAGTAGGACCAGCCGCGGCTGTTCACCTTGCCCGTAAAGCGTCGGTTACCCAGCTGGTACCCGCCCTCCCCTCTTTTGATTCCATCGTCTTCGAGTCGACTCAGGCCCAAGCAGCAATCGGCCTGGTTATGAATTACCTCGAACACTGGGATTCAGCTGACTTTGAAGTAGGGGTTGATGCCCTGATCACAGCTCACAGCCAGTCGGTGAGCGAGCAAAACGAATTCCCGCTGACCCTTGAAGAAGCCTGGGTCATCGCCCGCGAATGCCGCTGCCTAGGCAGTGCTGAAGTTCTCAACCTCCTCTTCTCCCGCTTAAACCAGGATTGCTGATATGGACACCACTCTTGACATTCGCATGGCCCGCTGCGGTTTTCGTTCCGCCATCATTCGCGCCCAGACAGGACTGACCCGGAAACAGGTCGCGAGTTTGAGAAAGCGGCTTGGCATTGTTGGCCCGGCCGAATCTGGTCCTTTGCCGCAAGCTCACAGCATCCTGAGCGGGAAGGCTAAGGCTATGGAAGCCAGTCTGTTCATGCTGAACTACCTGTATCTGGCGAAAACGCCACGAGTCGATGTAGATATCGATGCAGTGATCGCGGCACACGACCAGTATTTCCACTGCCATGCAGCAATCCGAAACGATCAAGTGGACCTGGACAACTTCCTCGATATCGACGACGCATGGGTAGTCGCCCGCGACTACCGTGCGCTCGAGGTCATGATGCGCTCCTGCAGCGGGTGCCATATCCAGTTCGTTTCAAGCATCCATGACAGCCGCCAGTGCTGCCCGATCTGCAATGGGGCGGTCGTTCGAACCGATCTGTTCTCCTGTGACGCCCAAGCCGTTGTTACCGAGCGCTCGGTTCCTGAGCTGATTGAGCTCTCTGCGCTCGTAATGCAATTCAAGCACTGGGGATGCACCGAGACCGAGATTTGCAAGGATCATGGTCTTAACAGTGATGAATACGCTCTCTGCCTGGCCCTACCGAAACTTACCAACGCTCACCTCGCGTCTATCACTAATCGTTTTGCTACTGGTGTAGATCTGCTCTCTACCTTCAAGCAGGAAGGCATCGGCGCTATGAAGGCCTCTCCGGCGGCCCTGGCGGTGGCGTAATGCACTCCCCTACCG
The DNA here is from genome assembly GCF_016307435.1 of Pseudomonas sp. S4_EA_1b. Taxonomy (NCBI): domain Bacteria; kingdom Pseudomonadati; phylum Pseudomonadota; class Gammaproteobacteria; order Pseudomonadales; family Pseudomonadaceae; genus Pseudomonas; species Pseudomonas sp. S4_EA_1b. The sequence goes on from NZ_JAEILC010000122.1 coordinate 9,080, forward strand.
AAGAGCAGGCCGCGATCGAAAAAGCTGCTGTTCAGCTTCTAGAGAAGCCAAGGGGCATAATCAAAACGGTTGCCGGAGCTGGTTGTGGTAAGACCACAACCCTCCAAGGCGCAGCCAGGGGCTGCAAAGAAGCCGGCGCTCGCCGGCTTTGTTATTTGGCCTACAACAAGCCGCTGGTTGACGACGGGAAGGAGCGATTCAACAACCTTGCCAGCGTCAGAACCTTCAACAGCATGGCTTTTGAAGCAACAGCAGCGCTAAAGTCGGGACGGAAAACAGGTAATCTGTATCCATCCCATATTGTTCAAGCTTTTGATTTAAGAAGCAAAAAGCTCCCAATCGACGCTGACAACTTCAGCAAGATAATCCTTCAGACAGTCTCTGCTTTCTGCAATAGCAGCTCTACCTCTGTGCTTGCTTCCCACCTGCCCGCCTGGGTCAAGGACCCTGTGGTTGGTGGCTTGGCAGTCCAATATGCCTCTGTGCTCTTCCAGGGCGTGCGCGTAGGGCAGAATACGGTGCTACCCCTCCCCCACGAGGTTTACCTCAAGGAATGGCATCTGCAGGGCTGCCCAGGCCTATCCAGCTTTGACATGGTGCTATTGGATGAGGCTCAAGATGCCAACGGCGTCCTGCTTGGCTGTCTGGCGTACGCCCAGAGGGCCGTGGTGGTTGCTGACTCAGCCCAACAGCTATACGCCTACAAGGGCGCCCAGGACGCAATGCTGAAGATTCCTGGGGCCGGATACCCCCTATCTCTTTCTTTCCGTTTCGGGCCGGATATCGCCTCTGTAGCAAACCGAATTCTGAGTGCTAAGTCTAACCCTCCGCCGATACGGCTTAGAGGTCTTGCGGGAAAAGAAACTCGAATTGGAAAACTCCGGCATGGAACTTCTCACACCAAGATTTTCAGACACAACGTTTCCATAGCCCGTGACGCAATGGTCCTTGCTGATCTCCGTACGCCATTCTCTATTGTCGGCGACATGCAGGATCTGAAAGAAAAGATCATCAGCGCCAACGCTTTGATGCAACGGAACCACCGCGAAATCAGGCATCCGGCTTACTCTCAATTTAAGAATTGGGGCGAATTTGATGATTGGGCAGCTGAGCACCCAGACTCTGAAGTGTCCCAGGCTGGGATGCTGGCAAGTGAATACGGTGAACGAGTTGATGATCTGATTCGGATCCTCTCAGGAAGCGGGCAATCGCACCACCCTGAGGTAACCCTTACAGGTGTCTACCGTGCAAAAGGCCGGGAATGGAACAACATAGTCATTGCCTCTGACTTCGACTCCAAGCTCGAAACCCTCGCTCGCCGCGGGAAAGGTCACCAACTCGATGAGGAACTCAACCTGCTCTACGTGGCCTCAACTCGTGTTAAAGCATTGCTGGAGAGCCAATCTCAATTTCTTGATCGACTGATTCGCTAGCCCCCTCCCCTACTCCCACAAAAACTACCCGCTACGGCGGGTATTTTATTGTCCATAGAAACCATCAGTACTCCCCCGCCCTGCTGTCGAGTGTTAGTCAGTCTTTTGTCGATCATTTGTCGATGTTTTGGATGGCTTGAACGCCGTCAGGCCGACCCCCCCCCTTTTTAGGATTGCCTACCCCGATTAGTCGATGCTTAGTCGACTGTTAGTCGATCTTTTGTAAAAGCGTTGGATGGCTACAACGCGGCGCGACCTGACTATGAGGTAATATTCCCCAATCAGTCTGGCCAGACCCTCCAGGGCTGCGGTATTGCATTCACCATCTAATGTTTCGGTAATTCAGCCTCTACACCCTTCTACCTCACCATGAGGTAGTAGCTCCCAGTCCCAGACTGGGACTAGCCCCCCCCAGCAGTAAATCGAGGTGTATGATTTTTAGGACAACATGACTTTATCCCAGACTGGGACAGGCGCTTGTCCTTCTTCTTAAATTACCCGCTCCCTCCTGAACATCTCATTGTTACGGTTGCTCCCTTCACTACCAGGTCCAGGGTCAGTCCATAAGTGAGGGAGCCGGCGCCCCAGGCTGGGTCTGTGTTGGTACTAACCTTTGTCTTAATTTTTAGTTCTCACGCAAGGGATTCTTACCTGAGCAAAACGCAGATTTAAGCAGCTCCGGACGTTGGTTAACTCGACAAGCATGGTTCTCTCGCAATTCCAAAACAAAGGGAAGTCGCACCAGGGTGCTCCCTCCAATTCACAGTCACCGGCATGAATGAACCCCACTCCGTCTATTGCAGGCCGAATTGACATGGAGGTGATCCCCAGTCCGGGGCCGAGAGTTCTTGGATGTTAGCCGCGATCCCGATACAGGGTAATTTCCGTTCCAGCCGTAGACTCTTGATCCACGCCCATCATTAACTCCAAGTAGCCAGTTCCAGAGTGATGATGGCCAGCGCGGGAAAGCAAGGCATGGTGAATTTGGCAGTCCCAGACTGGGACAAGGCTTGCTCATACAACTGCCCATCCAAGGATGGGGCTGATGGCATGCGATTAAGACAAAGCGCTGAAGTATTAGGTGGCCAGTTTCTGGGACTTAACATTTAGTGTCAGACGATTCTTCCGCCTTTGATTAACCCGCTCCAGGTAATCACAGCCACTCAGCCTGTATAAATGCAGGCCCGCCTGGAAACGATAACCGCCATTGAACTGGCATCGGTTAAAACAAATCAGTTTCAAACTGGGTCTGGCAATGGATTGCCTTCCGAGCCAAGCCGCCCAAGGCCGGGAGATGGCACTTCTCTAACATGTGGCCTGTCCCAGTCTGGGACTGCGCTTTAAGTAGCATCACATTCTTCAGCTGGATCAAAATCAACAGGAACACTCAGCCACTCCAAATGTTAAAAGGCAGCCTCAGCCTGGGACGCCACTTCCTTAGGAACTGGCATTGGTGTTCAAACAAACCAGTCCCAGACTGGGACTGACCATGGATCGCATTCCGAAGGATGCCGCACAAGGCCGGTGGGAATGCATACCTCTTACGTGCGGATTGTCCCAGTCTGGGACTGCTCTTGAAGTGGCAACTCTCTCTTCAGCCTGGGCCAGATTCCGGAGAGCCGCTCAGCCGCCTAAACTGTCAATAAGGCTGTCCCAGCCTAGGACGTCACTGCCTTGGAACTGGTATTGGCGCTCAAACAAGCCATCCCCAGACTGGGACCGGCTATGGGATCGACTACCTAGGCATGCCGCTCAAGACCGGGGGGAATGCATTCCTCTTACGTGTAGCTTGTCCCAGTCTGGGACTACTCTTGAAGTAACAGCCTTCTCTTCAGCCTGGATCCGAACCCCCAGAAACGCTCAGCTACACAAACAGAAAAGAAGACAGTCCCAGACTGGGACCGACTCCCCACCGCCTTATTAGATGTCTCTAGCGCCAATCGCTGTCCCAGTCTGGGACAAAGGCATTAGTAGCCGCAGAACCATCAACAGAAGCAAGAATGGCCGGTGAAGCTCAGGCTGCATAAATCAGCCCTGACGTGGGCCACCAACTGCCATATGGACTGCAATAGGGCTTCAAACAAAGCGTCCCAGACTGGGACTGGCTATTGCAGCCGTAAAGAGGGAATGGAAGGTTCAGGCTGTCCCAGTCTGGGACTGGTAGATTGTGAACGAGATAGTAGAGGCTTCCCTAACGCTCTACGCCTCAGGCTGCATGGGAAATCACATCCAGCACCACCTGGCACACAAGTAACAGGACAATGCCATTCAAAATCAAGCCTGACATCCAAGAAAGGATCTCGATGCTCAACCAGTTTGATACCAATAAAGGAACAGATCGGCGTGACATGCTGATAAAAATCGCCATAATGGCTTAGACGATACAAAGCAAAACGCCCTGTATTTTTATGCTCAATGGAGTGATTTATGTCGAAACAAGCAGCAGCTGCTCAGATCGACTCGCCAAAACATCCTGCCGATCCACTCGTTGACGCCATCGCCGAGGTGATACACGGAGCTGAGGAGTCCCAGACTGAGACTCGAATTCTCGCCATCGCCAATCACAAGGGTGGTGTGGGGAAAACGACGACGGCTGTGAACTTGGCTGACTGCCTGGCTCAGCGTGGGAATTGGGTACTTGTCGTGGATCTCGATCCTCAGACAAACGCCTCTCAACATATCGGCAAAACGCACCCTGCACGTGTCGTTTACAACGCTTGCGAGCTGTTGAGTAACCACAAAACTGAAATTCGATCGTTCATTTACGAGGACACAACCATTGATGGAGTGCACCTCATCTATGGCTCCATCTCCCTGGAGAACGTCGATGAAGTCATCAAAAACGAATACCCGCGGCCAGTCGAGGTGCTCAAGGAGCGGCTGAAGCCTCTCATAGGGGCGTACGACTACATCATCATCGACTGCCCGCCGTCGCTGAAGCTTCTTACTCAAAACGCCATTGCTGCTGCAACGCACTACATCGTCCCAGTTGAGTCGGGTGCACCTTATGCAATTAATGGCCTTGACGACCTCAAGCGCCGTGTCGAAAAAGTGATGCTTGTAAACGAATCCCTCAACTTCCTGGGAGCTCTCCTAATCAAGCATGACGAGCGGCATGTGCTGTGCCGCGAGAACGAAGCTGATGCCATAGAACTCTTTGGAAAGCTCATTCCAGTGAAAATATCTACAACCACCAAGGTCAATCAGTCGATTGCACAGAAGGTGTCAGTTCGCATGGCTGAACGTAATAACAAAGTTTCAAAGCAATACCAGGAGTTGGCTGACTACATTGCAGAAGTAACTGCAGGCCAGGGCCTGAAGGCAGGGGAGGGCGCCAAATGAGCCAGCAAGCCGCAGAAACCAAGAAGCCTCAGCAGGGCGCTAAACCGGCCGGCACAACTGCAGGCGCCAAACCACGTCGACCGAACCCGCTGATTGGGTCCCTTTCGAAAGGTGCAGCAGCTCATCGGGAAGGCAATGAAAGTAGCGGTATCAACAACGATACAGACAGCAAGCTTGCCAAGAGCATACCTGTAGAGCTGATTGATCCCAGCCCCTGGCAGCCTCGCAGAACCTTCAATGAAAAGAAATTGAAGGAGTTGGCCGAGCTCATCGATGCACAAGGACTCTTGCAGCCTATCGAGGTTCGCGCCGTAAACAATCGGTACCAGCTGGTATCCGGCGAACGCCGTCTACGAGCTCACAAGCTACTCCAGCAACGTTTCATCCAAGCCTTCGTCATCGTCATCACAGACGAAGAGGCCTCCGCACGAGCACTCGTAGAGAATCTTGGTCGGGAAAACCTGACTGACTTTGAGGTATACCTGAGCATCAAGCGTCACTTGAAGGACTTCGGTGAGCACTTTGGATATGACCACTGGGGCATGGCCAAGAGTACGTACTTCCGCTTGATGGCGTTCGATTACTTCCCGCCAGCGGTTAATGATTTGCTTGCAGACTATCCTGAGCTCGTTAGTGCATACGCTGCCGATGAAGCTAAACGGTTAATCAACAGCGAGGTCGAGAAGGGCGCAGAGAAGGGCAAATACGACACCGCCCTTAAGACCCTGGTGCAACAAGCCATTGACGGCGGCAAAAAACTAACAAATCTGGCTTCACAGATTTTCACCTTCCTCAATCCCAACAAAACGCTTCCAAACAAAACCGAACTCAAGTTCCAGGGAGCAAAGGCTGGGGAGATCACTAAAAAAGCTAACCACACTCAACTGAAGCTGAATCATTCAGCTTTCAACGAGGAGAAACTGGCTAGACTTGAGTCCTTTATTTCAGATCTCCTGAACGAATAGGAGCCCTCCAGTGAAAAACGAAAATAAGGATGCTGGTCAGCAGCAGGGACTCGATCTTGAGCCTGCGAATCCTGCTGGCCGACGCTCATCCAGCGGGGGAGGGCAGAGGAAAGGGAGTGCTCTCTCGAGGATTGAACAGCGCACCCACGATATTCTCGAGAAGCAATCCAGGAAGCTCAAAGGCTGGGCTGAGGAGATTCGCGAGGCTCCAAACGAGCTACTTCGAAGCGCACTTTTTTCTGCCGGAAACAAGAACCGCCCCCGCGAGCACATCAAAAATGGCGAAATAGCCGCTTACGGGAACTGTCGGGTCCTTTATAACGGAGAGGAACTGAGACAGGACGATCTGGACGTATGGCTTGAGATCCTTCATGCCGCGCGTGATCAGGACCTCGATCAACCCATCTACTTCAACCCTCACGATATGAAGAAAGAGCTTCGTTACCCATATGGGACGAAGCATACAGAGCGGCTGAAGATGAACCTAACCAGGTTGAAAGCGACAGCTGTTGTGCTCCATTCCGATAGGCTGGAACGAGGGGTGTCGCTATCTCTGATTCGTAAATTTGAGTATTCGGACGATTCAGATGAGCAAGGCACTCCAAAAGACGACATGTGGTACGTCGAGCTCGAGCCAGAGATCGCCATTCTATTCGGCGGCGGTGTCTACTCAACGCGAATCGAGAAAGAGCAAAGGATGAACTTGAGTGGGAACCTGGCCAAATGGCTTCATGGCTTCTACGCCAGCCACAAGGACCCATATCCGGTTCACTACAAGACGCTACTCAAGAACGCTGGCTCACGCTGCTCAAGTGATGGGAAGGCTAAACAGCTCATCAAGGGTGCGATGGACGAGCTGAAGCTCTCAGGGTTCCTGAAAGATTGGCGAATGGATAAGACCGGAAAGGTAGAAGTCGAGCGGAATCGCTTCGCGGCAATCACCCAGGAGTGACAAGCCCAATAGAAACCCCGCAAACGCGGGGTTTTTTTTCGTCAGTAGAAAACTGATTTTGAGGTAAGAAGCCACCTGACCATGAGGTAACAGGGTAGGGCGCCCGAAGGAGAGAACGACCTAACTATGAGGTAAAAAATGGGTTTCTAGGGAAAGGCCCCCAAACCGGCCCGGCCAAGGGGGCTAATAGAAGCGTAAAAGCTTCTGGAGGGCTGATGTACCGTGGACCTTGGTTGGGTACCAATCGACGTAAACTGAGGCACCGAGATCCGTATGATCTAGAACTTTTACCCCATAGTCAGGGAAAGGGGCTTTGGAGCCTTACTTCAAAGTCAGGACGGCTAGATTCGAGATGAAGTGAAATCATAATTCCCTTATAAATCAGTGCCTTAGACTAATACTTACCTCAAGATCAGGAGAATTACCTCAAAGTAAGGTCGATTTACCTCATCTTGAGGTAATCACTCTGGCAGACCTAAACCCTTATGAATCAAGGCTTTGCGGCAGGTTCCTAGCAATCAAAGCGAAAAAAGTACGCTAATACCTCATAATGAGGACACATTACCTCATGGTGAGGTAGGAATACCTCACGGTAAGGTAAATTTACCTCTTAGTGAGGTAATTAGAAAACAGCTGAAACCCTTATAAATCAAGGCCTTCAGAGAGTTATCTACAGCCCTTAACCTGCTTTTAACCAGTATTTAACCTGCTTCTAACCGGTTAAGGGATTTGAGGAATTTCTTGAGGGGCTAAAAGCAAAAGCCTTCAGCGGGGGAGAGGTGGAATGCTAGGAGTATAGACGACCTGCAGTACCTCGAAGAATAGCCAAACACGTTGCTGCATCAAAGCCTGTCTGAGCTGAAAGCACCTGCAGCCCAAGAGCCCCAAGCTTGAATACAGCATCAGGCGTCATGGGCACCTTCACTGCGTACTCTGGTTGGGACAGCTTCACGTAAATCCGACGATGAGCGGGTTGATTGACCAGGTGGATCGACTTGTTACGCTTAGCACCATGGTTTCGAGCTTCAAACTCAACAGTCAGCCCAAGAACGCAACACAAGAGCCCAGGCACCTCACGATCTGACAGCTGAAGGATTATCTTGTTACCCCAATCGAATCCTGTACCTGCCTTGTTACAGCCATCTACGGATAACACAGGCGCCTGAGCCTCACTGCTACCCAGTTCGAATTTTAGCGCCCCATTGGATCCGTATACGTGAAAACCCAGGGGCTTCTCGCCTTGTTCAACCATCACTTCTCCCTCAACGAAGATACTTCGTTGCGTGACCTGAACCAGGGACTCATGCTTTGAATCCCCGCCCTATAGCCAATGATGCGCTACCAATCCTCGCAGCAAATCCGCGGATCAGGCCTCACATCCCGATCGATGACATCTGGAGGAGAGGGGGCTAGGACCGTTGTGGCCATCCCCCAATTCACTCGTCACCCTTCTTCGTAGGCTTACCCTTGCCAGTGGTAAGGCGCTCCATCAAATCAGCGTTCTGGCGCTGGACTTCCTGCAGAACGCCGGAGACCTTAGCTGCTTCACGCGAACTCTCTTCGGCATGGTGCCGAGACTGGGTTGCCTCATCTTTCAAGGACGCATGCGAGCGCTGTAGCTCAGCAAGTTGAGCGCTGACAGTAGCCACTTGATGTTGAAGATCTTCCGCCTGCTGCTGCTTAGTTTCGAGAGCGCCTCTCACACGCTGCAGCTCTCCAGCTGCCGCCTCAGCCTGGGCAAGCGCCTGGGCTAGTTTCGCCTGAGCATCAGAAAGGGCCGTTTGGCGTTGTTCAGACTGTTCATTGGCCGAATCCAGGCGTGCTTTAGCCGTTGCCAGGTTCTCACTCAAAAGCTCGAGCTGGGAGGCCGCTGCGGACTTCTGTTGCTCCATTTCCGAAGCATGGGCAACTCGAGCCTGGGAGAGCTCCTGCCGAACATTGGATGTCTCGATGTGGGCTAACCCAAGCTCTTCTTTCAGATCATTTGCCCGACGCTCGTTCTCTTCAGCTCTGGTCGACTGCTGGACAAGATTTTCCCGTGCTTCGGTTAGCTGCTGCAGGAGAGACTGGTTCTGCTGGGCAAGCTGCTCTTTTTCGCGTTGCACCACAGCCAGCGCTTCACGAGCCTCGTCAGCAGCAGCAACCGCTCCTTCATAGGCTTCAGCCAGTTCACGCCGCATCGTCTCGTTATCAGACCTTTCCAACTCCCACTTGGCCTCCGCATCTCGCAAGTGAGCATTGGCTTGCTCCTGAGCTGCCGCCCAGACAATCCCTACCGCCTCAAGGTGAGCTTGGTTTACCGGCTCAGGAACCTCCACCGTGACTAGTACCGGCCTAGCCGTTTGTTGGCGCTTCCACTCCCGGTAAACGATGGAGCAGATGTTCATGTCCGCCTTGGCTTTCGCTCGAACCTCAGCCTGCGTTGGGAACTGATCGCTGCGGCCGAGCTGGTCGTAAAGCTCTTCGATGGCGCTAACGATTCGAGCGCGTACTTCAGGATTGACGTTGATCGGTTCCATGACATGCTCCGGGAAGGATTACCATAAGAATAATATTATTATTATTCTTATTATGCAATTATGGATTACGCACTATGCTTGGCCAGTTCTGCCGGGCAGAGTCGTGAAGGCGAACAGGGTCCTGCCCGAAATGAAGGCGATCACGTACCGGGCGGCGATGGGGAGTGAAGGAGGTTGAGGGCAGAGGAGGGCAGTGATAAATTCATCGGCGGTGACAGTCGCACGCCATCCGCCCGCAAGGAAAAGCCACCACAGCGACTAGCTTCAAAACGTCAAGCACACTCCAGCTGACAACTCTCTGCGAACGCAGAGCGAGCGGGCCGTTCATCAGTCGTTCTGTGGGAGATTGTCATGAACACCCATTTCCCTGGGTTGAACAGTTTTGACCGCCGCGCCCTCGAGCTCGACGTCGACTACACATTCGCTTGGATCAAGAGCTCCCCATCAGTCTTCATCGAAGAGCTGCTGGACCGGATCAAGTTCTGCGCTCGAAACCTGAAGAAGGTTGCGGGTATCCAACAAACCAAAGCACTCGAAGCGCTTGCTGAATCCCTTTCTTTCAGCACCTGGCACGAGCTGCACAACCATCTGAATATGGCCAACAGCTTCGGCTCCGAAGGCGCCAATGATCAGTGGATCCTCAAACTCCAGACAGCACTCGTGCTCACCATCAAGGCGAAGCCTTGCTTGCCCTTAGGGCTCGAGCAGGCCGCGGCGATGCAGAGTTTTGCCAGCAACCTGGCTGAAGCGAGCGGTCAGACTGAACAGTTAGTCCTGGACGGAGTAACTGCAAAGCTCTGCGGTGCACTCACTTGGGAGGAGGTACTCACTCGATCTCCCCTACAGACAAAGTCGCCGCTGTATCGATTCGTCGTTGACAGCCATGACCCGAATGATTCGCGGTTTGTGACCAGCGACGCTTGCGATGAGTTGATCGAACAGATGTACGAGCTACATTCTGATTTCGAAGTAGTCAGCGATCAGGAGAGGGTGAGCATTCTTGCCTGGCTCCAGAATGCACTGAAGCAGCAGCCCCAGTTTTTCGAAGGGGGACTGATGCTGGCGTCATTGCTTGACGAGGTAGGTGATCCTTCAGCACTGACGATCGCGGAAAAGTACCTGGGTTTGGCCAATGCACTGGTTCCAAAGGGGTTCCGCAAAAAGATCTTGTGGGCCTGGCAAAGCAACCGGTTCTATCACCGCCTGCAGTATTTGGTGCTCGACATCCTCAACCGGGATGGCTCGACCGTTGGCGATCTGAATCGCGCAATCAAGGTCGCCAAGAAAATGTTGAGGCTAAACCCCAGCGACAACTTGGGGATTCGGTACTTGCTTCCGTTGCTGCTTCTGCAGATGGGCTGGAGTGATGACGCTTTGAGTGAGTGTGCCCGCTTCAGAGATGAAGACGGTGGAGAGGCGCTGCTGGTGAAGTCCTTCTGCGCCTATGCCAACGGCGATCTCAATGCATTCAGAAACGATCTCGTCGCCGCGCTTTTCAAGGTGCCAGCCTTGAGGTTGTTCTTGTTGGACGATCTCGATGAGCTACCTGATAGTGATGAAGGTTTCCGCGGAATCATTCCGGACATGGATTCGCTGACTCGCTTCGCCTGGCCGGCTTACCTGGTGACAGAGGGTCTCGAGGAAGCGTGCCGATCGGTTCTTGAGGATGAAATTCTCATCAAGGCAGAAGCTGAGTTGCGGGGGCTTTGGCACGAGATGCCGCGCGGGCCTTCAGCTGAGCGATTTGATGCCATGAGGAAGTACGACAATCGAGTTGCGCACTGGAAGAAAACGCTCGCGCAGCACTTCACCGGCTAATCTCAGCCCTCTCATTTGCTTGCCCTGGTGCCCACTGGATCTGCAGTCGGTCAGCGGGGCGAGTTCCTTCTTAAGCGGCGACTCCCTTTCTGCCGGGCCTGGCTCTATCTGGACCTGCCGGTGAGAGGCCGTGCATGCGAAATCACGCGAAAACCTTGTAGGGCATTTGTCGATCATTAGTCGATGTCCGTCTCGACGACGGCCGCATGGACAATTCATCGACTAACGATCGACAGCGTAAAGACGGGAGAGCCCGCAGATTGGGGGAGAAGGGGCCGCATAATACCACCCCTGTAGCACGTCTATCCCGTGATCGGCGCCCCTCCCACCTCCCACCTCCTACGCCGACCTGTACCTCCCCAAAAAGCCTGGACCGTGCCCGCCGGCGGCACTGTGCGGGACCTCTTACACCCTAGACCTGGCCCCTCCTTGACCGGCCCGCGCTTGCGCGATTGAAGGTAAGAGGGAGGAAAAAGGAAGGAAAAAAGAAGGAAAGATGTAAAGGCGGGCGGAATAGGGTGGGTGTGCAGGGAGGGAGGGTTGCGGTTACATACACACGTGCTACAGGGGTGGTATTATAGAGGTGGAGTTTGTGAACCGAGGACACGGCTATGCACGAACGAATCCAGGCGGCTTACGCCGAAATGCGCCAAGCAATCATCGCTTTCAACGAACGATGGCCATCTCTAGTGATCAGTGGGGTCGTATGGCGCCTGCCGCTGCTTACGGAGCAGAAAACGCCGGATCTGATACCGGTGACGCGGTTAGAGGGTGATAACGCCGTACAGGCAGCCGTAGAGGCGTTGCTGGCGTTCGAGCTCGACCTGGGCCAGGCACCAGGTACTGTCATTCGACTGCCTGGCTACTTCGTTCTTGAAGAGTCGGTGCTGGAGCAGGTGAGGGCAATCAACGCGCTGAAGGAAGCACTCGATGGAGCGATCGAGGTTACGCGCCTGGAATTGAACATGATCAAGGACGCGCGGCCGCGGATTATGCGGCGAGCGCTGGGGGCGAACTTCAACACCAATCAGCTGCTGCGCAAGATCCATTCCTTCGAAATGCCCCCGCGTCTGCTGACGTTCACTTGGGCCGGCCACACGCCTGGGACAACCCGAATCCCCGTCGGCCAGCTACGAGAGAAGCTCGAGGCCGAGGCGCAGCTTCGCGCCGATCGAGAGCGGGTGGCCATCGACACCACACCTGAGTGGCAAGAGTTGCGATCGCTTGTGAACATGGACGCCGGCGAGCACCTGGTGCAATACAAGAAGGTGGCTCCACATCCTCGCGCCATGCTCTGGTTTTCTGGAAACTCGCGGTACGATGCGATGATTCATGCAAACCTGCCGGTGTTTGTCGTAGCTGGCCCGGTGGATCTCGAGGTGGTTGAGTTGCAGAGCTTCAGCAGAGCCGAGCGTACCTCGCCCAGGGCGGACAAGAAGACGCGAGACGAGGCAGTCCGCCGACTCGACATTTACGTGCCCCCGAAGAAACGCAGAAAGCCAGCAAAGGCGCCAACTGTTGTAGAAGTGAATGCTGAGGCCCTTGAGCGATCGACTTACTCGCCGTCGATCGACAGTTAGCGGATACCAGTAGGGTAGGGGGGGTTGCAGTTTTGAGAGGCGGGTTAATCTGTACTCAACAGATAAAGGGGGATAACCCATGGACACCAAACGAATCATCCAAGCTGAAGCTGCTCGAGCAGAAGCATTGATCGGTAAGTACCTTGGCTTCTACGCCGGCGACCTGATCCTGACCGAGCTGAACATCATGGCCATCGACGATGTTTCTGACGACTTCAAGCGCTGCGTACAAATGATCCAGGATCTGCTGGATGCTTCGCCGTCGAAACAGGTGGCGCGAAACATGGTCAACCTGGTTGACGCGCTGACTGACCTGGTCCGAGTTCCCCGTCTCCGCCAGCCGCTCATGCGCATGTGGGAGATTGAGGAGACCATTTCCAGCGGTGGCTTCTGGTTCATCCGCCATGCAGTGGTGATCTTCATGGCGTTCTTGGGGGTATGTTTCGTCGACGATGACATGAACACCCGCGAGATGGTGATCAGCTATGCTGCCGGCCTGGTCGGATTCATCTCGTTGGCTCTCAACCTGACCCACTTCAAGGAGCCTGTCCGCGCATTTTTTATCGGAGTTCCAGTGGTTCTAGCTGGGTGTGCTCTGGTGACCGCGGCCGGCAATGAAACCCTGATGATGTTCGGGCTCATGCTACTGTCGATTGGCCTCTTCCTGAAGTCGGTGGTTGGCATGTTCCAAGACCGTAACAATGGGAATAGCGCTCCGTACGATGATGAGTCGAGTCGCCACGACTCGTCGTCAGCACTGTTCGAAGATGACGCCGACCCTTTCCTGCACAACCACGCTGGCTTCGTACCATATGCTGCAGACGACTGAGTTGCAGCAGCTACAGTGCCCCCGCCTAGGCGGGGTTTTTTTTATGGTGCATGGCGCACCACAAAAAAGCCCCGGCAATGCCGGGGCTTTTAGGTAGATAGTCCTTAACTAGTTGTTGTGCCTAATCACCATGACGTCATCAGTGCTTGATCCAACGTTAACCATCCGAATGTCTGCGAGTTGCCCGCCACTGCCGTCATCATGCAGACCTGCTTGAGTCAGTGCCTTGAACATGCCATCACGAAGCTCAGGATCCATGTTCTGGGATTCGGCATATGCGTTCCACTTCTCACGGGTCTCGCCACTCCAAACCTCACCCATTCTAGCGGAAGCAAACACCTCGGCTTGTGCTTCGTTTAGGTTGTAGCCCAGTCCTTCCTGGTGATATGTCTCGCGGTCATGCATCCCAGAGGAAACCTTGTTCCACATAGCGGAAACTGCGCCAAAACTCGTCTCGCCATACGTATAGGACCCGTTACCCAGACCGCGCAACCTGTTTTCTGCTTGGTCAACCTGAGGTTTTGCGGTGTCGCGGGCATAAACCTGGGCGTCGTTCTCCACGACCTTGTTTTTATTCTCGTACCGATCTTGGAGATTGAGCCCGTCAATCGCACTGTCACGCTCGGTTGCTACGCGACCATGTACGCCATGATCGGAAGCCATCGAACCAGCACCTGCAGCACGGTCTTCAACGCCCTGAACGTTTGCACCACGCAGATTGCTATTTTCGTTCGGGTTGATGTCCGCACCACCTAAAAGATCAAAGCGACCATTCTCTGCAAGCGTTTGAATAGCAGCGGCAGTTTCACGTCGGGACGGATCAAGAATCGAATCAAAAACGGCATAGTTCTGAGCGTTCCGCTCACCATACTCATTTCGAGCTGCATCAACCAATGCCGCGGATTGTCCGCGCTGCATCATCATGCCGGCGAAGGTATCAACGTTATACTTACCGTCATACCCAAACTGATCTTGAAGCGATTGCGCTCGCTGATAGCTTTCTTGGTCCGACATCGTTTTAGAGGCAGTTTGACTAAGTGTTTTAGTGTCGGTCTCACTAAGTACGGCAGACTCACCAGACTGGAAGTTTTTAGCAACATCGTAGCCTTTGGCACTGTCCAGTCCATTTTTAACAGACTGATCAAGTCCAACGCTCTTTGCAAAGTCCAAGGCATCACTAAGCGTTCGCTTATCGTTACGGTTCTGTTGGCTTGTCATATTGCCTTTTGCCCCAGCATCGATAGAAGCAGAGGGCCCGCCACCTCCGCCGGCAGAAGCTTTACCATTAACTCCAGCCGAGGTTGCGATTGAGGCAACAGTCGCATCAATAAGGTCAGAACCAAATCCAGCCTTTTTCATCGCATCGATGCCAGTCTGATAGCTGGTGCTATTCGACAACCCAAAAGTGCTGGACATGCTTTGCCCAACCCGAGCAGCGTCTGCAATCGAAGAGCTATTTTGGTATGCATTCCCAAATGCAGACGACATTTGCTCACTAAACTGCTGGGAGCTTTGCTCCGCAGTGGCTCGTGTGGATTGAACACTGTCGGAGAGCGTCTTACCGAAACTCACATTGCCACGGGTTGCATCAGAGCCCGCGAGGATAGTCCCTTTGTTAAGATCGTTGGTTGCGATAGGGCTAACGTCCAGGGCAGCTCCAACTTTCATCGGATCTGGTGCCACCATGTTTTCGTTGATTGTGTCACCACCACTCAGTCGGCTTGCAATACCACTAGCCGCTACAGATGTGCCGTATACAAGGAATAGACTAAGTGCCGGCACTGAAGACGCCATAAGCCCAGCGGTACCAATGAGACTCTCGATAACAGGCTGCATTGCAATCAGACCTTGGAAAGATATCCCTTGGCCGATATCGCCAGACGCCAAAGAAGCCTCGACTACCGCGGATATTTTGTCAGCACCATATGACAGGATGTATAGGTTAATGATGGACAACATCGGCATCCAAAGCATCATCCATACAAGAATCAATAGGTACTTAGAGATCAACCCAATACCAAACCCACCAAGCACCATTACGAATGCCATGAGCGGAGTAATTGCGTAGATAAAACCTTCAAAGAAAGTCATGAACGGACGCACGTACTGAGTGAACTTTGACCCTTCGGCTGCCCACTGAGTGTTCGTTTTCATCATGCTGTCATTCATCATGATCGCCGCGGCGCCCTGAAGCTCTTCAATAGCTTTCTCGCCTGGCGCTCTCTGAAGTACAGGGAGTAGGCTGCTAGCAATTGCAAAAGTTCGAGTATTCGTCGCGATCAAGCCTAGCCCATAAAGACTGTTACTAAGACGAGCCTCCATAGAGGCGTAGTCTGGTGCTGGCTTCCCGAGCTTCTTGAAACCAATGCGGCCAACGTCTTCAATGATTCCGTCCGCCTTAGGTTGGGTCATACCCATCAATTCATTGTGCGCTGCGGAGCAAGTCAAAGTTCGACCTTCAGGGCTAGACCCATCATAAATCAATGTGTAATACACACTTGATTCAAATTTGAGTCCTCGCAAAGGATCTGAATCGCGCATCATATTTTGTATGGCTCGCGCATCAGAACCGTACCCAGTGAAAGTGCACTCCTTCATGTAGTTAGTCCAGGAGGCGACCAGATTCTGGTTGCCGCCATCCTCAACAAAGGAAGGGATAGACATAATGTTCATTGAGATAGAGCGGAACTTTTGGAGAGTCTCCAGCGGATCGACAAACCCATAGCTCGTCATTCCAGGCGTGGAAAACGCTTGCTCAAAGGTATTGGTGATGTCATAGCCCAAATTAGACACGATCGAGCCTACAGCAACCGGGCCAAGCGGAACGTTATCAACAACGGCAACATCACCTGTGTAAACGTCCTCGACAAGAACAGTAACCTGCGGACCAAAGGCAGCAAGATAAAGAATCAGGCACACGCCTACTTTTTGAAACTGAATACCCGTATTGTTGAAGACAGCCTGAAAGCCGAGAATAAAAACTCCGATCAGTAAGCCAATTTTGGCAAGGTCTTCAATCTTGCCTGAACCCGAAATCATGGCTACTGAGTTAAGAATCTCTTCCAGATAGGCCGCGGAGCCAATAGAGTAAATTGTAAAGTCCATATCACTCTCCGCCTACAGGTGCTGCTGGCCCAACGGCCAGGAAACTCGTTGATGGCATAATCTGAAGCTTATTTTGGTAGTCGGCAAAAACAGCGTTAGAATTTCCGTAGTCCTGCAGTACAGCGGCGTAGTCTTCATTTACACGTTGACGTGCATCTTTAATAAAGGTCACCGCTTCTGGACCTTGGAGATCAGCCATCTTCGCGTTTTTCATACTGGCTTCAGCTGCGGCGATATACGATCGGACTAACGATGCAACTGCATCACGCGCAATCAGTCTTGCATGCTCCTGGACAAATCCCTGGGCGATTGACTGACTGCGTTGCGAGAGTCTTTGGATCATTGCGGAAAATCCGGTTTGCTGCAGAGATGAAATAACCTCTACCTCAGTCGAGGTAAAACTCCCCGTGTTGGTGGCCCACTTGTAGATGATTCCTGGCCCGCCATCACCACCGTTAAAGGCCTTGACTATTTTTGAAGCCAATCCATCAAAACTGATGTCCTTAATGTCCGGATCGGCACAATAATCTTGATCTGATGAGCAGTCATAGATCTTGATATTCTCATCCTTACGCCCCTCAATGATGTCTTTGAGGGTTATTGTCAGGGGCGGCAGGTAATTAATGTTTCGGGTTTGACCTTTTCCATCTTCAGCATTAGCAAGGTCGCCAATAACAGCGGACCCTACTAGAGAAAGAATCAACTCTTCAGTCTGATTGGACCCATACTGGAAAGTGGATTTAATGCTATTAGCCCGCATAGCACACCAGAGCACGTTACCGAAGTCTTTACAGATCGTCGCGTTACCTGCTTTTGCCTGTTCCGTCTTAGGGTTGCTACCTACTAAGTTGGAGGGCTTGAGTTGCGAGAAAACGTCACCAATACCCTTGGTAACGTTTTCTGTTGAAGCGTTCATATCGGTTTTAGCATCGAAGGCCGAGAAAGCCTCAGTAACAAGGCCTTGAGCTAACTGACAAGAGTTGGACATCAAAGAGTTGATGTCCTGCATCACTTCTTGCAAATTTTGGATTACGTTATGGACTGTTGGGCCCATTGCGTTCAGCGCTAATTTAAACGCATAGCCCGAGGCAACACCTACAGCGTTAGCCGCTACAGAGCGCAGTGACTGAACAAACTGCTGTGCATTGATAAAGCTGAAAGACCCCGCGAACATATCAATGCCGCCGCAACCGGCCTGGAAAGACGGGGGACGGAAAGATACCAGTGGGTCAGTGGCAATCTTGTTCCGTACCCGCATAGATCCGCCTGCGATTACCCCGCGAGTAGCGGTTTCAAAATAACCGCCACCCGTTGTATTCGACATGGACTCGAACATCGAATCCATTTGCGACTGAATGTTTGCGGATGAGATGCTCGGCATCAAGGCGAAGACTGTGGCGAATCCGATAGCCAGAGTTACCCGGTTCGGCATAATTTTTCTGGCCATCTTATTTACCCTCCATATTCTTTTTTGCAAGCTGAGTGCGCATGTACTCGATCAAGGCATCCGGATCCTTAAGCATCTCTTCCGAAATGCCTTCGGCATCTTCCATAGAAAGGAGCCCTGTATCGTTAACCGGCTGAGTTGAAGCGAAGGTCTTTTGATCAATTACATTTGCATCCTTGGCAGCAATCAGAATGCGGTTGTAAAGGACATCCAGTGTGATGGCGCCGTATCCCACAATCTCGGACTTGTTGGGCGGAATTGCCAAAGCAAGAGCAGGGGCTTGAAAGATCCCCAGCTTTTCAGCTTGGCCACTGTCTACTCTGTACTCTGCGAACCCGCCGTTAGGCAGGTTTTCCCCATCCATCGAAACAGGGATGACGGAAATACCCGTGGCGTGGTTCAGTGACTGGAGGACACCTGCCTGCTCAACACAAAGAGCGCAATCAGATTTGAAGAAGTAGAAGAGCCCGACCTTCTGCGAAAGGTCTTTTAGAACCTTGTCGCGACTGTCTGCTGCCATTTTGTTCATGGCGTTGGCCGCGTAAGTTGCTACAGGGCGACGGCTGTCCTCGTCCAGGAAGGGATCCTTCATAATCACTTTGGAAGACATTTCAGAGAACTTCGACGCCTTATCCATCATCATCCGCTGCATGTAGTAGTAGCGGCTGACGTTTTCTTCAGTCGGGCTATCGATGGCAATGTCGCGGTATGTGTCGAGATTGTCTCTCAACCATTTCACGCTGAAGATTGCTGGTTGCTCTGGCTGAGAAGCCGCTTCAGGCTCTTCATCTTTGGCTGGAGCAGGTGGGGGCGGAGGAGGAGGGGGAAGCTTTTTCTCTTCCTCCTCTTCTTCCTCTTTAGGATCCTTGTACCAGAACCAGCCTTCAGCTTTGCCCTTATAGAAGGTTTCACTGCCGGCAGCCGGCAACGAAGGTTCTTCGTCCTTCTTTTTTTCAGCTGCGACTGTCGATAGCGACAGCATTGCAGCGAGTACCGCTAACGTGATCCTGCGAGATGTCATGCAGTGGTCTCGCTTCCAGCATCGCCGTCACGAGCATCCAGAAACGAGGCCACGGCCTGAGTCTTAAAGAAGGTGCGGCGCCCTCTGCGGATCCGAGCTGGCTTTAAAGCCCTGACCCAAGCCAGGTGATCTAGATCTTTGCTGCCAATGCGCTTCGCGAAGTAGACCTTCGAGAAGAAGAGCAGATCTGCAACATCATCCCGCGGGATTGCGTCGCCAAATCGAGTAAAGAGGGCTTCGTAAGTGGACTGCTTTTCACAGGCGTCGCCGGCGCTGACATGGTTCGCCTGAGCGGAGCCAGCATGGGCAAGAGTCGTAAACATCTAGTCACCGCTGCATGCATCTGATTTCTGATGCAGCCATGCTAGGGAATAGACAGTGCCTAAAGAGTGGCTATTGAGCCCTATGGGAGGGACAGAACGTCAACCAACCTGAGCAGCGATGGAAGCCAGGGTAGGGTGGTTGGCCCGGACTCACCTGGCTGTCGACCTCTAATACCCTTTGACCGGAAGCCCCTTTACTGAAGACGCTCGCTTTCCATCCAGGGAGTCGTAATAGTTGTCCTGGGTTGTCGAAAGGCTTTCGTGGCCAAGGTCCGCCTGCAGGTCCTTCGGATCACGATATGGCGCATCAAAAGTGGCGCTTGTGTGGCGGAGCCAATGCAGGGAAGCTGCCCTCAGGTTCGTAATCTCATCCTCAGGCTGTCCTTCAGCTTTCATCCTTTCAACGGCACGATCAAAGACCCCCTGCACCAGGAGCCTAACGTGGCGATCGGAAAGCCCGGCCCTCCCTTGTTTTGATTTCAGGAGTGGCGTCTGCTCACCGGGAAATGGGAGAGGGGACAGAGAAAGCGTCGCACGGTAGCGCTTCAGATATTTCAGATACTCATGGCGAACGCTTACTTTTGTGCTCTTGTTGCCCTTGCGAATAGCGTGGTACCACCAGTCATCTCCAGACTTCTGGAAAGAACCCATGGTGGGCTCCCAGTTTTCCCGGCCTACCAGGTCAGAGATTCGGAGGTACAGGGAGAAGAGCGTGACCAGAATGAAAAGTGTTCTCTCGTGCTCCTCATCTTCATCAGCCATCAGTTCGGCGGTCTCAATCACAAAATCCCACTGAACTGCAGTGAGCGATCGGCCGCCGACCTCGCGAGTGCTCCTCTGTGTGTACCGCGACTTCTGCTTAATCGCACGGAAGGGATTAACCTCTGTGAGGTCCTCATCTATACAAAATTGATAGAAGCTTTGGCACGCGGCGAAAACCTGAGCAACCGAGCCGCTAGACATCTTGTAACCAGACGGCGAAGGTGCTTCGACGTTTGCTTCCTCAGCTAGCTTTCGCACTAGCTTCGGCTGTGTCAGGTTGAACGGTCTCCAGTCCTCATTAACCGTGTATGTGTCATCAGGCGACTTCTTACGACCACCAGCGCGGACAAACCTTGATTTAACGACCGGCCCAACCCAACTGGCCGGGGGTTTTAGGCAAAACTCCATAAACGCCTCAGCGTCTGTTCTGCGAAGCGAAAGGATTGGTTTCTTCACAATGAGAAGGCACCACAAGAGCAAACGCTCAACGTGCGTCCTGTATGAGTTGAAAGTACCTTCGTTCCCATCGTACGAGTGGAAAAACTCACGGACAGCTTTATAGCTTTCTATCGGATCAGCGGCCTCGCCAATCTGCCGAAGTAGGCCTATAACGATTGGACGCTCCTTCGAAAGATCGTTGAAATTGAGCTGGCGGAATTCACGATAAGAATCAAAGAGAGGAAAAGGCTTATCGATACTGGAAGACATCGCGGCAAATCCAGTTAACTGAGATGGTGGGTATACTCGCCCAGGAGCGATTTGCTTGCAATATCCGGGTCTACCTATTATCGGATATTGCACATGACAAAATGCTACCCTGCCACCCAGATCCAATCCGATTTTTCAAAAACTGGACCACCTCCGCTTTGTAGCCGTCGGCCTAGACCCAGCTTACATGACAGACGATTATCATCAGATACTGAGCATAGCCCAAAACACTCGCAAGATTTTTGAGGAGATGCTTGACCACTCCATTGGCTCGGCGACAACCAAAGGCACTTGCTTGTACGCAGCATTTCTTTGCGCCGAGGTGATTCGAAAATTCTCTGGATTCCCCACCCGGATTCGTGGCGGCGACGGGGAATTCAAGAAAGGAATCAACATCCAGGGTTCATGCCACGGCCACTACTGGACTGAGGTCTCTGTGAATGGATGCCGGTACATCGTTGACATCACCGCCGATCAGTTCGGCCTTCCCCCGGTACTCGTGGTCGACGCGATTGAGGATTCTCTGCGATACAGGCCAGGCCTACAGGCTGCAGTGGACGCACACGTCAACGACCTACGGCGTGAGCTCGAAAAGCAGCGCCATGTTGATGCTTCCACCTCGCAGCCAGCAGTAGCGCCTGGCACCTCTCAGTCCTCTGGTAGCATGTCGAATATCAGCGAAGGAAGAATTTGATAGCCAGTCTCCATGCTGACAAATTCTTCAATCTTCCCGATCCGCTCAGCAGTTTCCCCATCACTCTTTACGCCAGTTAGAGTAATGATTAGCGGATTTCCAATTTCGTCAAATTGAATTAAGCACCTTTTAAGAATAAAAGCTTCGCCATCACGCAGCCGCTGAACATAGCAATTCTCTCTATATCCAGCATCCCCAAGGATGTGATAGCAAATACCGTGTCTTACTAGTGGCTGCCTAATTAAGAAGTCTACTAGCTCATCACCTTTTAATGATTGCGCTTCTTCCCAGGCGTCAGGGCTATGCACTTTCATTAACGACATGATTTCACTGCGCAGACGCTTTACGTACTTCCACAACCGTCCCATGGCTTCTTCACCCAAGGTTGAGCTGGTAAACGGAGATGACACGCAAATAGCCTCTTTCATGATCAGGCGCAGTTACCAACATCCAGCCTCTGGGCGCTGCAAGAGTTTTTACATATTTCTGCTCAAATCCATGAGTCAGGATCTTCTTAAAAACAACTTCTGGGGGAAGCTCTACCTCTTCGGTTGCAGCACGGGCCAGGCTTTGTACTTTTGATAACATTTGATCTTTCCTTCCCTCAGACCTAGTCCGCTTGAAGTACTGATCAACCGCATGATGAGTGATGCCAATCTCACCGAACCGGTCGTTGGACACCGTCTGGTATGGGCAAGGACGGCCATCCCAGCGAGAGCAAAGGCCTCCAACATCAGTGACGTTGCTTAGCCAAGCTGGTTTTCGCTCAAGCCCTATACTTTCCATGCCGTAGAGCATAGCCCTCAATGCTGATGCGTAAGGACCAATTGAATCGGACATGGTTTTACCGAGCAGTAATGACCGGACAGAGGGCCTAGATACCGAAATGGCCAGGTTCCTGGCTGTCCGAAATTTCCCAGCAACCTCAAGGGATATCAAAAAAACCAAATACCATAAAGCTCAACGTAATCAAGTACATCAACATCGAAAGTACAATCAAGATGCACTTCCAATCGATGGAAATAACGATCATCTCCAGCCAAAGAGACTAGATATACATTTTCCCTATCTGTACTTTCCGTATAAAACTTAACATGTCGCAATGTCATTATCTTATCTCCGCGGGATGCACCAACTATCTCCCGCGCCCCGAAATATGCAACTCACTGCGCATACAATACCACAGGTCACGCCTAACCCTGATAAGCACTACCGCTCGTCAGAAGTAGGCCAAAAAAAAGGGCCAGCTATCAGCTGGCCCTTTTTTGTTGGTTGTGTTTCTCAGAGATTTTAGCTAGGACAGCCATCGCCTCTGTGCTGTACGGTCCCTCAAAGTGAATGGTCAACCCAGAGTTCATTGCCCGGATGTGCTCCGCAAAGCACCTGCTATACGAAGGATCCCGGTAACGAATCCTCATCAAGCTAAGGTACTCTCCCCCTCCTCCACCAAAGTCACTCGGTGGAGAGAAGGGGCAGACAAAGCTACCACCAGGCGTTGAGTCAACGACCAATGGGTCAAACGTCCAGGGTCTTCTAACGAACGTCATGCGCACTTCCTCTGGGCTTGCTGTCTCGGAAACCCGAGCAGCCCAAGCTCAATCAGCACGTCGTTCCAGTCGACCCCTTTCTCCCCGTCAGGGATCGGCAAGGGCGGAAGCATAATGGCGACCTTGATACCCAACTCCCACATGCGGACTTTGAGCTTCTTAGCAGCCTCCTCTCCCGTCCCAGACCGGTCCTTGTCAGCCCATACCCGAATTGCCTTTACGCCTTGATGGGGAACAAAGTTTTCAAGCAGGGTCGCATTTACCGTCGGAAAGCACTTCAAGCCTGTGGCCATCTCAACTGCCAGGGACGTTTCAGGTCCCTCAGCTAGATCGATTACCTCAGTCCACGGACCAGTGATGATGCCCCCGCCAGTGACTGTTCGGTCGCTGGGGTAGGAGCACATCTTTTTAACGCTCTCGATCGGCGCCTTCTCACCCTTCTCGGTCAAGTAGATCCGATGGATTGTGATCGGTACGCCGGCGTTGGTAACCAGGCAAATGATGGCCGGGAAGCTTCCCTCGAACTCGAGGTTTTCATTCCACGACTTCACCGACCGGTGAAAGCGGATAACAGTCTCCAGGCCTGGACGGTCCCAGCAAAGGATCTTTCGACCTTTGAGGTACAGCCTGGCCGGCTCAGCATCCGGGTGCGTCAAGGGTATGCTTTCACGCCAAAGGCATTTCAGCTTTTCCCGAGAACGCGCGTCATCAGCCGCCTGCTTCTCCTCGATCTCTTTCAGCAATGCAGCACGTTGAGATTCGTTCACTCGGTTGATAGCAGCTTGCGCCCTCTCATCTTCCTTAGAACGTATCCCTAACTCATGGGCGACAGCTTCTAGAGCTTCCGCAAATGAGCAGTTATTGGCCCACATGATCAGCGCGAAACCGTCAGGATACGCACCGCATGAGTTGCACATCCCACCCCCAGAGAGGTGGAAGTCCTTTTTGAACAGCTTAAAGCCGTCGCCACGCTTTTTGCTTCCCCTGTGGTGTACAGGGCAAGCAACGTGACTTCCAAGCTTCGTGAAGGCTTTGTCGGGAATACCAGGAATGAGCGCCTGAATGATGCGCTCCCATTGCCCCGCAGCCGCCTCCCTGACAACCTTGGCGTCGAAATTGTGTTCCTTAGACATCGAAGTACCTCCAGGTTAAGCCCGGCTCGGGGCTTCCCAAAACTTCCAGTACGGAGGCTTTGGGAAGCCCCGATACCGGGGTTGAGAACCCTGGAGAAACTTCGCCCCTTAGGGGGAAGTCCCCCAAGGGATGTGCTAGCTATGCCGCAGCCTTGAGTCTCGGCCGTAGCAGTTTTTGGTATGCCTCGCGGGCCATCGAAATGGCCTCTGAGACGACTTCACGACGCATTCCACCAAGGGAAGCATCGTTAGAATCACAACTGAATCCGCCGAGATACGACTCTGCGAGCACGGTTGAGGCGTCACCATCATCATCGAGAAGAGAGACAACGACCTTCGTGCCGAAGATGCTGGTTTTCCCCTCCAGGATGCTGCTGATCACACCATCCAACTGATCACCTTCGTCGTACAAATCGAAGGGACTGCAGTCTTCATCGTTGATCTTGAAAAGCTCAACGAGGAAGGACGCAGTACGAAAACGCCATGCCAGAGTGTCCTCCGATACGAAGCTTTCGATCAGCTTGTAGCCATCAGCAGAATTCTTGAAAGAGGCCTTCAGGATGTCATCCTCAAGAGCTCCTACAAGCTTATGCAGGGCAACCTTCTGAGCCACGCCGCCGTACTCACTGGCATCCGTCTGTTCGACGCACAGGGTGTCGATATTCAGGTCGACACTACGTTCATGAACATAGCGGCAGCTTCGGCTGCGGACGATTTCGAGGTCACAGTCAATGCTGGCCCAGATCTCTTGCGAAATCTCAGGAAGCAGCCTCGGCCCAAGAACGGCGATGTCGAGCGAACCAGAGAACGAGGATCCATCGCCCTGGCAGTATCCCAGACTCCAGCGAATGTCGCCGGTGGGGTAGCCAAGTTTTTGGAGGTTGCGAGTCATCAGGGTGGTGACTGCGTTGGAAAGGGACATGAGACTTCTCCAGCTGAGAGAGGTCTCGAACCCGCAGGGGTTGAGACCCCTGTGGGTTTAAGGAATAGCTAGGCTGCTGTTGCAGTCTTTGCTTTGTAGCGGATGCGTTCAACAAACTGGAACCAATCTTGGTGGCCATGACTGACCACCTTTCCATCAAAAACGATCACTCTCCGCTTGCCGGCATATCCCATGTCGATGCAGTACATCGTCATGTCTTTGCCGTTGGGATACTTTTGAAGCAAGTCTGCTGCTACGCGGTAGTGACGCAGTGTCATCGCTCTCGAGATGATCTTCGCCTTACCGCCGCAACGCACCACCGCTTCAGCCTCAACACCACGCATTAACGCTTCAGCCTCACCGGTGGTGAGGTTCATCGTCTCGCGAAGCAAGGAAACAAGCCGAGGGTAGGATTTCATTTCTTCTTTCCCTCCCCCGCTTTCGGATCCAGGCCAACCAGCGCAGACATCATCCGAACGAAGCTATCGTCGGAATATGCATGCAGCGGCAAAACGACTCGGTTCGGAGTCGCTGGTTTTTCCTGGGGTTTCGGCTTAGTCATTCGGTAGCACCCCCACAAAAGCGAACACGGCCGCGATTTCCATCGCAGTGAACCAGTTGACCTTTGAAGAAGTAGTAACCACGACCGACCACCATCAGTTCGGAAATCGGTACATTGAGAATCGACATGCACACCTCCTAAATCAGAGGTGAAGCCGCTGCCCAAGTGGGGGCAGAGACCCCACTGGGTTGATGCTGGATAGGTCCAGCTGCCTTCAAGCCCAATCTCTCATGAGACGGAGCACGAACTTGATTTCGAAAGCCTTGCTTTTGAAATCAAACTCCCAACCATCGGGCCAGGCCTTCCGAAGAAGGTTCTGGCCCGGTTGGGTGACCGATTTCCATTACTGAAGAATGAAAATGATCAGATTGACGATGAAGTCGATCATGACGGAGTCCTCGATGTGAGTGGAGGGTCCGCCCAATGGGAGGACCCCATTGGGTTTAGATTGCTGCTGAAGGAACGCGCAGCTGCGCTATCGACCACACGCAACATTGCGCGAGGAAGAATTCTGCTTTGGTAAATTTCGATTTCCAAAGCACCCTTGACGGTGGTGCTTGATAGGCGAGTGCCTAGAAGAAGGTGCTGCGAACAGCTGAGCTCAATATAGCACCTGATTTTGGCTAGGTGAAGATGGGGAAGGTTACCCTTCCCCATCGCCTGACTTAAGCCGTGCGTTGACTACGCATTTCCATATCCATCGACCTCAAGAGGTCCAGGGAGTAGGTGCGCAGCTCTGCGGCAGTGATGTCCGTGAGAACAGCACTCAGGTCGTGCACCAGCTGGATATGCTCACGCAGATCCTCCGGTGTTTTCACACCACGGCTAGCCATGGTTTCCAGCGTGCCCAACTGCGCAACGGCCGCCTTGCACTTGATGTATGCAGAACGGTCAGCGACATCGAGCAGCAGGATCTTGTTGAACCCCTGGGTATCCATCTCACCGAACAATTGAGCACGCCGCTTCTCGATAATTTCCTCGTAGTGGCTGAGCTCAAGTGCAGGGTTAATGTTTTGCAGGTGGATCACGTTGTTATCTGTCATAGGACCTCCAAAAGAAAACCGAGGCCCTACCCCTGCGGGGAAGATGCCCCGGCAGGGTTTTGCTGCGAACGCAGCGTGTAAATCGAACCCTTATGGGCTCGACTGTTCTTTAGCGATTACCACCGCGACTCAACGGCATCCATCATCTTGCGCAAGCGCGGAAGAGGAAGCTTTTGAAGCCAAGACTGGGATTCGCCGGTTTCGCGATGCAGCAGTACTACCAGTCGATCATGCTCGGCGAGCTCATCAGCACTGGAAAGCTTCTTCACGTTCAGTTGAGACTGGATCCACTGGAGATTCAGTCGTTCCGAACTGGTGAGTAATTTAGCCTCATCGACCTCGAGGCCGAGGCGATGGAAGACACCAGCACGAAAAGCCAGGCTATGAACTACCTGCTCCATGCCAGAGCTGCAAAGGGCTTGATGAAGATTCATGGTGACTCCTGGTACTGGAGACACCAGCCCCATTAGGGGGAGATGCCCCCAATGGGTTGAGCGGCTAAGCCGCGTTGATGCTGCATAGAGTTGCAGCTGACTTTCAGCTTGAACGCACCATGGCGGTCAAGTGAATACCGTTGACCACATCACTCACAGCGAGAGTCATCTGGTCACTGGTATCGAAAGAGCCCTCTCCGGCCGTAGCCGGAGAGGGTTGAAACATACAGCTTGCCTACTTTTCCTTCGCCATGCTTTGCACTTCTTTGACAGCCCCGACGAGGGGAGCAAAGTAGATCGCCGGCGCTGATTTCGCAGCGGCGGAAACTTCGCGCCAAACACGATGAAGTGACTCTGGAATTCGCATGCTCATTGCAGCTGCTCCGTTAGGGCATCTACCTCAAGAATACTCCTCACAGAGGTTCCCTGAAAGGGAAAAAGCTACGCGAGCTTCGGTTTTGCCAAGGGTTGCGGCTGCAGTTTTTTCCACTGCAAAGCCACGCCGGTAAACGCTCCCACAAGGGGAGCGAAGTAGATCGCCGGCGCCGCACGAGCAGCTTTGATCACCTCGGCTATGCAGCCCTTGATAGGACCAGAAGCCCCTTTGTCGCTGTTTGCTTCATTCATTTTTGAGCTCCTTGATGGCCGACCAGGTTGTGAAGCCGAGGAAAGCCAAGAAGAGGATTGCATCCATAATCAGGATGGCGTACTCCAAGAATTGAAGGATGGTCAGAGTAACCTCTGAAACCCCCCAATCACGGAGCTTGTGCACCAGCCAGCCCAACAGCACTGATGGTGTGCCAACGATTATGAATATGATCGAACCCACCACTGCATGAGTGGCGAAATGCACGATCGGTGCGTACCAGGGTGGGTGTTCTTTGTGAGACATAGGACCTCCTACTTGGAAGACTGGAGGCCCCTCCCCTTAGGGGAGAACGCCCCCAGGGGTTGTGATGCTGGCAATGCCAGCGATGCTATCTCCAGCTGACGGAATGCCGGCGGGAGAAAATTTCGAACGAAACGGCTTCTCAAGGAGCTGTTTTGAGCTCCTTCAGATTACTCAGGCCGCACGAATATTGACGATCTCGGACTCCGGGATGCGAATTCCGTAGTGGTCGGCGTCGTGGTACATCAGCGAGCTTTTGTCCTCAATGAAACTGAGATCATCAACTATCCACTGATCAGCGTACCCTTCTCGCTTTCCAACCTTCGTGCCGGCCGGCACCGTTGCTGTGTACTTCAGCTTGCTACCCGAAGCGCCGAACTCTACGGTGAGCTCAGAGCGAGTTTCACCGACGTGAGTGCAAGAAGTGAGTTGCGATTTCATGTTAACTCCAAGACTGGGGGCTACCGGCCCCAACGGGCGAGTAGCCCCTTGAGGGTTTAGGCAACTGCCCATTTGATTGCTGCATACGGAGCAGCTGCCGTCTTCCTAGCAACCAACAATGGTCACTAGAGAAATGCCTTTAGTAAGGCCAGCTTACTGAAAGCATCTCGCCATTTGTCGAATGGTGATTCCTCTGATGGGGGAAGTAAAGGCCCCCGAAGGGGCCCCACTCCATCACTTAGCCACAGCTACCTTGATGCCCACACGCAGTGCAGAAGTCGCAGCCGTCCTTGCGGACGACGGTGTATTTCGAGCACTCCGGGCAGGCCTTGTAACCCGACACAGCTTTGGCGCCACCGGTCTTCACAGTGCGGCCTTCCTGGTGGAAGTAACCAAGCTGCTGGATCGGGTGGCCATTGCTATCCAAAACTCCCAGCATCGCAAGGCGATGCAGAATGAGTTTGGCCAGGTAGGCAACAGTGGAGGGTTGGTTTTCGGACTTTTCACTGCCCGGAACCTTTGCGAAGAAATCGCCGCGAACCTCACAGAAGCTAGCGAGTTGACGCAGCTTCGCGCCAACCCATGCCGGGTCGACCACACGCAGGTCAAAAGACAAGCTCTTGCAAAGACCATCCAGCGTCCGTGGATAGTTGCCAGACAACCACACCGAGTACGGCCGGCGCGAGCCATCAGGCATCTGCAGCTCCTTCAGCGACATGCACAGATCGTCACCAGTTGCCGGATTCACAACGTCCACACTCCAGGACATCGTGCCGCCAGTACCAGTTTTCGGCTCTTTTGCGGACATCAGCGCATCAAAGATCGGGGATGGACCCTCTTCTTCGAAAACACCCAGTTGCTCGCAGCGTGCATGCACCACGTACGCCATGGCAGCAACGCTGCTGGGCATACGCTTGATTTCCCCATCGAACGGACACGGCATGTCGAAAGCATCTTCGCCGGCGACACGCTGCAGGGACTCCAGTTTAGCTTTAAGCCAACGGGTGTCCGCGCTGCGCATATCCATGCTCAGACTCTTTGCGATAGCCCCCAAACCACGAGGGGCTTCAGATCCGTTGATCCACACCTCAAGCATCTGCGGTTTCTCACCGCTTTCGCCATCGACGTGGCCCACCATGGCAGCAAAGTCCTGACCATCAGGACGGCTGACCATATAGGTCCAGGACGGATTGCCAGCCGCCAACTGCGGCCGCTTGTTCCAGCGGAGGCTGGCGAGCGCAGGTTCAGGCAGCTTGTCCAACTTGACTCGACGATCCGGATCGGTTTCATCGAAATCAGACTTTTCTTCCTTCGGCTTCTCAGCCGTAGGGGCTACCAGTACAGCACCGCGGACGTCACTCGGACGGTAGGTTGCCAGGCCTTTCAGCTTGGCTTTCCACGCATCCATGTACAGCGACTTGAACTCGTCGAAGGGGTAATCCTCCGGCACGTTCACAGTCTTGCTGATGCTGGTATCGATGAAAGGCTGCACCGCTTCAAGCATGGCCATGTGGCTACCCGCCGAGATCGACAGAGCCGTCACAAAGTACTCCGGAAGATTCTCTTCCGAACCACCTCGTGCGAGCCAGACACGGTAGGCGTGATCCATCACCTTGTACTGCTTGGTGGAACCATCGCTTTCACGCTTGTTACGCGGATACCACCAGCTGAACGGAGGCTCAATGCCGTTGGATGCATTGTCTGCGAACGCCAGGCTGATGGTGCCAGTCGGAGCGATCGACAGCAGGTGCGAATTGCGGATACCGCTTTCACGGATGCGATTCTTGAGGTTCTCAGGGAGACGCTGAATGAACGGCGACTGCAGATACCCCTCAGCTTCGAAAATCTCGAAAGCACCTTTTTCTTGCGCCAGCTCGACAGAAGCCTCGTAAGCAACATCTCGCATGAACTCAGCAATCTCTGCTGCGAGCATGCGCGCCTCTTGAGTGTCGTACTTCGAACACAGCATCAGCAGCGCGTCACCGAGGCCAGTGAAACCGAGCCCAATGCGGCGCTTAGCCATTGCTTCTTTACGTTGTTGCTCGAGGGGCCAGAAGGTCAGATCGAGCACGTTGTCCAGCATGCGCACTGCAACGGTGACCAGGTTACGCAGTTGCTCCCAGTCGATAACAGCATCGTCAGAGAAAGCGTGCTTCACCAAGGCAGCCAGGTTAATAGAGCCCAGGCAGCAGCAGCCATACGAAGGCAGCGGCTGTTCCGCGCAAGGGTTGGTCGCCCGGAGCACTTCCCCGAGACCCGCGAGATTGTTTTCCTCGTTCATACGGTCGATGAACAGGATCCCAGGCTCGGCAAAGTCGTAGGTCAGAAGCATCACTTCTTCGTACAGAACTTTGGCGTCCACAACCTCATAGACCCACACACCATCTTCGAAGAAAGCACCTTTCTGCTTTTGAATCTCCGACGGTTCGGCCGCATGAACCAGCTTGAACTGGCCACCCGCCTCCACCGCTTCCATGAAAGCGTTCGTCACACCCACGGACACGTTGAAGTTGGTCAGAACCCCAGCCTCACGCTTTGCACGACAGAACTCACGAATGTCCGGATGGTCCACTCGCAAAACCCCCATCTGTGCACCTCGACGACCACCTGCAGACACTACGGTCGCACAGGATTTATCGAAGACATGCATGAAGCTGACAGGGCCGCTTGCGTCCGATTTAGTGCCTTTCACAAGGGAACCTTTCGGGCGAATCGCAGAGAAGTCGTAACCGACACCACCCCCGCGACGCATCGTCTCACCGGCCTCAGAAAGCGCCGGATAGATGCCTGGCACACCGTTTTCGTCCACACCGAGGAAGCTGTCGCCAACGGGTTGAACGAAGCAGTTCATCAATGTGCTACGGATACCAGTACCAGCTGCGGACATGATCCGACCAGCCGGGATGAAGCCACCACGCAGAGCGTAGAGGAAAGCCTCTTCCCAGTGAGCAGGATCTTTTTCAATGGATGCCAGCGCCTTTGCGACGCGAGCAAAAATCTCCTCCTGGGTAGTTTCGCCGTCTTTGGCGTACTTCTCGAGAAGGACATCAGTAGAGATCGATTGCGGAATGCTGAGATCGATCGTGGTTTCATGTTTCATGGGTATTCTCCAGTGTTGAGCCCGAACCAGGACCACACCGAAGAACCCGAGGCGGGGTCTTTGGAGTGGCCCCGGTCCGGGGGTTGGAGACCCCCTGCCCCGAACGGGGAGGTAAGTCCCCAGTTGGGTAGTTGAGTGCTGCAAGACGGAGCAGCTGCCGTTTCCCTGACCCGAACATTCGGGGCAGAAGAATCCGCTTTGGTAATGGCTCACCATTACCGAAGTGTCTTCGAGGAGAAGGGACGCCAACGACTGCACAGTAATGCGGCCGCCGATCAAAATATGGTCAATTCGCCCCCAGGACAGGGGCAGAAGAACAGATGTGCTGATTCACAGCTTGGGACGTAGCTTAGGGCAGCACCAGCAACCGGTCTACCCACTGATACCGCCTGCCGCCGAGCGGCATCACTCAACATGCGCTCATCCAGTGGCCAGCATTGTTACCTGTTTGCCTCTCTCCTCCCCCTTGGCACAAGCCAAAGAGGAGGAGCGAGACTGTCTTCAAGCAGCCAGGCGGTAAACACCCGGACTGACACGCTCAAAGTATTTTTCAGCTTGGCAGACCTGTCGCACCTTGGCCTCCCAGTTGCTGTTATCCCGAGTACGCGCAAAAGGCTCAATTTCCTTATAGATCTCACTTAGGTGCAATGTCTTCCCACCTAAAAGTATCTTGCGAACTGCTGCTCGCCAGGTAATGCCTTTCATTGCCGCGGCTCGTTGTTCAACTGCTGCAAGAAAGAACAACTCATGTTTATCCTTCTTAAAAACAAGCAACTTCTCGTGGCTAATTCTTACCAAATTACCACGATACTGCCGCGAGTCCGAAACGCAGTTGTACTGTTCCACCCAGTGCGCATCACTGTAAACGTGCGCTGAGCCCCCTCTTTTGATCTCTACTCCTCTAAAAATGCGGGTTTAAGGCTGGTGTTTTGGTGGATCAGTTTCTTTCGTTAAGAGCTGGCAGGGGAAAATGTAAACCGTGCGCCTCTAATTGGGCCCATCGTTTACATTTTGGATTTGGGGGGCGACCCCCAGTGTTTCAGATACTCATCGCCATTAGGTCATGATGCATAGGCAAGGTAAAAGCCTCAATGCTTTTTGCGCCTGAGGCTCACCTGGGCCTAGGTTTGAGGTCTTACAGGGACGGTCTCAGGCTGGGGTTTTCAGTTTTCTACCTGTGTCGATCTGACTGCGGCGGTTTTAGATCCTGCCTTGGGTTTTAATTCAACGTGCACCAAGGTTGCTTTGATGGACATCTAACTCAGCTTGGATCTGCGAAAGTAACGCCTGCGCATCAAGCGAGGGGTCCTTTCTCAGGTAGGCGAGAAGAAGGAGTGTTGCGGGATGAAGGGTCAAAATTCCTGCGATTTGCTCCACCTTATCTAGTGATGCTTTCCACTTCCCTCGCTCAAGCGCACTGATATAGCTCTGGCTTGGGCCAAGGCCCTCCTGTGGCAGCCCGCGCGATTGCCGAATGTCTTTCATTACCAATCCAAGTGCTTTGTTCAGTTCCACTTTGCACTCTCGCAAAGGGAACGATGAAGCCTTCTTGGTGATAATTCGGCTATGCTATATATAGCTTAATTTCGAGTATCCACAGATGTTTACTACCTATAGGCATGCTGAAATCCCGTTCGAGCCTCTATTTGGGGACCACTATCAAATGTGGCAATACGTGGAGCACAGGCAGCATCGTCCATGGTTCTACGTGACGGTTCGCGAAGCCAGCGATGGTGTGTCCTGGGACACGATGCTCTTGATCCCGAACGAGGATGCTTTTGAGTCACTTCTTGGGGAGCAGTCTCCAGATCTGCAGATTGCGTCGGTCGCATTGGTTGTACCTGCGCGCTTGAACGGGACGGACAGCTGGAGCATGGAGCCGCTAACCGAGCTGGTGAAAGTTCACGATCAAGCAAAGCAGGTGTTTGGCTATGAGTTCAAAACCGGCACGGGGAGGTGTTACGTGGAGAGTCGCCACGAAGGGGCGGTAGGGGGAACTAAGGCGAGAATATATTGTTCGGCAGCGCCTAGCGCGGTCGCTGAATCTTGAAGCAGCCCATGCTTAGGCATGACACAGGGTCCCGTCATGATTCTGACTGATCTCTTGAACTGCACGATTCGGATTGTTCTCGGCGCCGGAGAGTTGTTAGCAGCGGAATGTGAGCTTGCATCGGGTCCACGTGGATATGGGGACAAGGCGGAGGTCGACGTAGAGATTGAAGCCCTGCTGAGAGAAGAGCTTCTGGCTGCTCTGGACTGCGATTTTTGGGGGGAGGAAACGGGCTCAACATTGACTGGTGCTGAGTATTGTTGGGTAGTTGATCCTAACGACGGCACCCGGGATTTCCTTCGGGGCTTCAGAGGGACAGCGCTCTCTGTCGGCCTATTGAGGGGGGCAGAGCCTGTCCTCGGCGTGGTTCATGCGCCGGTCACGAACGGGAGAGGACCAGACTGTATCGCTTGGTGCGAGGGGCTGGCCGGCATCAGTAGAAATGGACAGATTTTGAAAAGCTCGATTAGTACACTCCAGCTAGGAGCGGACAGCAACGTGCTGGTAAGTACGGGAGCTTTGGCGAGGCCAGAGGTCAACGCAGCGCTTTGCGCTCCTTCTGTGTGCTTACCGATGCCTAGTATTGCCTACCGACTGGCTACGGTCGCCGTTGGAGATGGTGTTGCGGCAGTCTCAGTTGTTCCTGTATCTGCTCATGATGTGGTGGCTGGACACGCAATTCTGCGGGGAGCTGGCGGCGTCCTGATCAATCAATCTGGCGAACCTATTACCTATGACTCTGTTGCGAAGCTCTCAAAGGTTTCGAGTCGATGTTTCGGTGGAGCGCCGCAGGCATGCACTGTCCTAGTAGATAGAGATTGGAGTCAGGTTTTCGCTTAGACGGTGAGATTAGGCATCGCGGGCGCGTAGCTGATAACAGCTTCTAGCGAGTTGTAGCTATCGGCCAATAAGTGCCGCACAAATCCCGGCGGGTGCAGATTTCCGGGCGGTTTGCGCCAGATCAGTTGGAGACGCTTTTCAAGCCCCGGGATGGGAAGAGCTACCAGCGCGCCACTGCGAACTTCGTCTTGTACTGCGGAAGCCATCACCAACGACACGCCGAGTCCCGCCCTGACTGCTTGTTTGACTGCCTCGGTGCTGCCTAGCTGCATACCGCTGCGAGGCACGCCCAGCTCGCCAAAGTATTCGGTCAGAAGCCGTCCGGTACCGCTACCCGGTTCACCTCCCAGCATCGGCAGGTCCACCAGACGATCGCGTTCTATGCACCCTGCTTCAGCCAGCGGATGGTCGGGGCTGACGATAAGTACCAGCGGCTCGACCCGCCAGAGGCGGTGTTCGAAGTCGGGGTGAGGTAGCCACCATTCCATGATCGCGGCGTCGAGCTGGCCCGCCAGTAGCTGGTCGGCCACATCCGGGTTGGCGGCGATGCGCAGATCCACCTCGCCCCTCTCATTTGCGGTCGTCAGATAGCTGCGCACGAATGGCTGGAGAAGGTAGGTGCCGATGTTGGAGCTGGCCCCGACGCGCTCACTATTTCCATGCAGGGCTTCTAGCGCCCGGGCGTGCATGTCGAGCAAGGCGGTCGCATGCGGCATGAAGGCCAGCGCACGTGTGGTAGGCTGGCAGCCTCTACGACTGCGCTGCACCAGCGTTACGCCGACCTGCTCTTCAAGCTTCTGCAAGTGCTGCGACACCGTCGGCTGGGCCAGCCCCAACGCCCTCGCCGCGCTCTGAAAACTGCCTGTTTGAACGATCGCTACCAGGCTCTTCAGCCAGACCGGATTCAACATGCGGCAGGCTCGGCCTNNAGCGTATTCGGATGCGCGAGCAGCGCAGGATCGATCAGCCGCGGCCGGTCCGCGCGAGCCCAGTCTTCCATTTCGAATACATCCGCCGCATACCCGCCGAGCTGGCCTCGCTCAAGCGCCGCGAGCACGGCGGCTTCATCCACTACCGAACCACGACAGGGGTTTACAAGCAGAGCGCCCGGCCGTACGAGGGCAAGCAGCTCGGCGTTGACCAGATGCTCAGTATCGGCATTCAAGGGAAGCGCCAGCAGGATGAAGTCCGAGCTGGCGAAGAGTTCGCTGCACGCCACCTGGCGCAGGCCGAGCCGTTGCTCGGTTTGTGTATCCAGAGCCTTCGCCTCGTGGTACTGCAGGGTCGCGCCCCATCCCTGCAAGCGCTCAGCCATGGCCTGTCCGATGGCGCCCATGCCAAGGATGCCGACCGTCGCGTTATCCAGCCCCGTGCCGTAGAACTGTGGTTGCCAGCCCTGGAACTCGCCAGAGCGGACGAACGCATCTGCTGCGCGCAGATGCCGCCCCAGCCCCACCGCCAGTCCGATCGCCAGCTCGGCAGTCGGGACCGTCAACAGATCAGGCACGAAGGTCAACCAGACCCCGCGGGCAGTACAGGCGTCCACATCGAAATTGTCGAAGCCCTTGAGCGCGCAGCCGACCACACGCAGCTCGGGGCAGGCTTGGAGAAATTCTGCATCGACCCGATCGGGCATGAACGCCATCATCGCCTGAGCATCGCGGCAGCGGCGCAGAATTTCCTCGCGCGTCAGCGTGCTGTCGCTCTGGTTGGTCATCAGCTCGCAATGTGGCGCCAGCAGTTGCAGGATCTCATCGTGTACTCGGTGAGTTATAACGAGTTTCGGCAGCATGGTTTGTCCTATTTGAAACGTTTGCGCAGCACGCCACTGAAGGCGTCTACTAGCGTGACCATGGCCAGGATGACCAGCAGGA
Organism: Pseudomonas sp. S4_EA_1b; assembly: GCF_016307435.1. Classification (NCBI taxonomy): domain Bacteria; kingdom Pseudomonadati; phylum Pseudomonadota; class Gammaproteobacteria; order Pseudomonadales; family Pseudomonadaceae; genus Pseudomonas; species Pseudomonas sp. S4_EA_1b. The sequence continues at coordinate 45,413 of NZ_JAEILC010000122.1, forward strand.
TTGCTGCAACCTCCTGGTACTGCATGATGCGCAGCGAGCCCATGAGTTCGAAGCCGATACCGCCGGCGCCAACCATGCCCATCACGGTGGAGGCGCGAAAGTTGTATTCCCAGCGGTAGATCGCCACGTCGGCGAACTGCGGCGTCACCTGTGGCAAAACCGCGTGCAGCAGCACTTGCATCGGCGTAGCCCCCGCCGCCCGAGCGGCTTCCACCGGCGCTTCGTCGACGTGCTCGATGGCCTCGGCGAAGAACTTGCCGACCATGCCGATCGAATGCAGACCCAGGGCAAGCACGCCCGGCAAGGCGCCGAACCCTACGGCTGCAACGAAGATGATGCCCATGATCAGCTCCGGCACCGACCGCAGGGCATTGAGCAGCACCCGGGCAACACCGAACACAAGGGGGTGCGGCGCCGTATTGCGCGCTGCAACGAAGGCCACCACCAGCGAGAACACCACTGCGATGGCCGTGCCGGCGATGCTCATCGCCAGCGTGTCGATCAACGGGCGAATCCAGCTTCGATAGCCCGAAAAGTCTGGCGGCATGGCCTCGCCTGCCAGGGTCGCGATGGAGGGCAGCCCGTTCAGCAGCGTGGTGGCATCGAGCAGCCCCACGTACCAGCAGGCCAACAGCACCACTCCGAATACAATCGCCACCTGCCCCAGCTGGCGCCACCAACCGAGGCCGAAGCCTCGAAGGATGTGCTCGCGTTGCTCTGCAGGCAGCGCCTGCACGTCATGATGAGTAGACATATCGGTGCTCACATCGTGGCGAAGTCGAGGCCGAGCAGCGATCCCATGTTGCGAATCACATCGTAGTCGGCGTCGGTGATTGGCGCGAAGGCCTCGGCCTTGAAGTTGCGCAGCACTTCGGGATCGTCGATACCGACGAATACATCCCGCACCTTGGTTTTCAGCTCGGGGCTCAGGTTCGAGCGCATCGCCCAGGGGTACTGGGGGTATTCGCCGCTGTAACCAAGTACTTTCACCTTGCTCGGATCGATTAGGCCACGTTCGACTGCGTGATTGAAAATTACCTCCGACAGCCCACCCGCATCGGCGTTTCCGTTCGCCACGTTGACGGCAACGGCGTCATGCGTGCCCACAAAATGTTGTTCGTAGTCCTGCCCACCCGTCAAACCGGCCGTCTCAAGAAGCACGGCTTTGGGAATCAGATGGCTGGACGTCGATGCCCGGTCACCATAGGCCATCTTCTTGCCCTTAAGGTCGGCATACTCATTCACGCCTGACGCCACATTGGCGATAATCACCGAGCGATAGGTCGGCTTGCCGTCGATGACCATGGCAGCGAAGGGCTCGATGTCGCTTTTGCTTTTGGCCATGACGTAGGACAGCGGACCGAAATACGCCAGGTCGATACGGCCAAAGCGCATCGCCTCAATCATCGAGGAATAGTCGGTGGTTACGATCAGCTGCACCTTCTTGTCCAGATGCTCTTCCAGATAATCCTTCAGCGGCTGGTTTCGCTTGATCAACTCCGAGGCGTTTTCGTCCGGCAGCAGCGCAACCTTTAGCACATCCGGATCGGCATCGGCCGCTACGGCGGACAAACTTGAAACAGCGGACAGCAAGCAAGTCAATAAGAGCGCGGATAAGCGTTTCATCGGGACATCTCCAGTGAAGGTGCGAGCATGACAGGTGGTTCAGCCGGAGCATTCGCTGGCTGAGTCGTAGAGCGGCCTGCATAGATGCGCTCAAGCTGCGCATCGGTGAGTTCCGAGGGCGCGGCATCGAAAACGATCTGAGAATCGGCCAGCCCGACGACGCGATCGGCGAAGCGGCGGGCATATTCGAGTTGATGCAGCGAAACGATGGCGGTGATGCCGTCTTCCTTGCAGATGTCGCGCAGCAGTCCGAGAACACGGACCGAAGTGGCCGGGTCGAGACTGGCTACCGGCTCATCGGCAAGAATGATCGCGGGCTGTTGCGCTAGCGCACGCGCGATGCCTACCCGCTGCTGCTGGCCACCGGACAGTTTGTCCACCCGGCTTAGCGCCTTGTCTGCCAGACCGACCCGAGCGAGGCAACTGAGCGCAATCTCCTGATCGGCACGCGGCAGAGGAAACAGCGAGCGGAGCGTGTTGTGAAAGGCCAGCCGACCGGTAAGCACATTAGCCAGTGC
>NZ_JAEILC010000123.1:0-3874 GCF_016307435.1 Pseudomonas sp. S4_EA_1b
GGGGTCATGCCGAGATAAGGCAAAAATTAGGACATTCGTTCTCTAAGCTATTGTATTTAAACGAGTAGATTAGAAGCCCTGCTCAGCAAAGACTGCTTCGCGCCCAATCGCTTCAGCCATCCATTGAGGAAGGTTTGATCTATGCGATATCAAAATCTGCCAATCGTTACTCGACAGGCACGTGCGCAGCTTGGCGACTGCCTCTTGGGCGTGAGGTTTCCCCAGCCAGGCAAGCGCACGTACAGCGTCGCCAGCAATGGTCGCTCCGAGAGCGATTTGCCACTGCGGCGCATGCTCGATTATTACCTGAGCCTTGCCTAACTGCAGGGTTCTCGGCCGTCCGCCGGTAACAAATACTTCCCTAATCGACACCTATTGCGTTAGCCCTAGAAGGTTCGCTGCGCGGGCACCGCTTAAAGCGATTACCTGATGGCTTTTCGAAGCTATCGCACTAATGACCTTCTCCGTCGCCGGCGCACGTTTGCCGAAGCGCCCAGTGACCGGCGCCACATAGAGGCCACGTGAGATTCGCATCAACTCCCCTCCTTTGGCTAATCGAGAGAATGCTTGGTCCACCGCTGCGCGGCTAGCCAAATGAAGGAATTCGTTTGGTGCAAGAATGCCTCCTTCAGGGAGAAGCCTGCAGTGTTCGACGATGGTCTCGGGAAGGGATTTCATGGTCATGGCTAATTTTATTGAAATATGTCAGAAACCTAGCAACGATTCTGACACTGAACAAACGAAGAGCGGCCTCGTACAGGTATAGGGGGCATGCCGAGATAAGATGAATATTCACTCACTTCGTTTCTATCTTATTTAAATATTTATGCGGTTGCTCCACGCGCACAGGGCAAGCCTAGATAAGGCAAAAATGAGGATGAGTTCAGCCTGGTGCGAATTAAGTAGGCCGATCTGGAGTAGGTAAAGACACTGAGGTATCGGTATCAAGGCTCTGGGCCCAAATCTCGACCAATTCGTGATCAATCACCAAACCCGCGCTCACGTCAGCTAATGCCTCGCGCGTTAGATCAGCGAATCGTCGGTCGTCATTTGTTGAGTTGGTCATTCCGAGTCCATTTTGCCGTGCCCTGCTGCTAACCGACGGGCGCTGTCTCTGAATAGCCCGTCTTCACGCCCTGAGAGGCAGCGTAATGGCGAGTTTGGAAAGCCAGAACATCCTGCATCTGCTTGCTGACGTCTTCCTCCAGCCCCCACTCATAGGCCAGCTTGTCGAGCTTGTAGCGAGAGACCAACTGGGTCGCCCGCGGCGAGCGTTCAGCCGGTTTCAGGTTCGACCAACTGCTGACAAAGCCTTTTAGGCGCGCGGCTTTTTCCGTTGATACACAGGGAAAGCGACGCAGCAGGTCGACCAGATAGAGGGCTCGCAGCTTCTGTTCAGGCTTGCGCAGCTTGCCCGCCACTTCACGCTGCAGGACCGGCACGAGGTCGCGCTCTTCGTACCACAACTGCTTGGCGAGCTCCACAAGAGCATCGGACGCAACTTGGCTAAGGCGCTGCTGGGTGACAGTCTCCAGGAGCGCGCCAAAGCTTTGTTTACGATCCAGGCGTGGCATCTCGCCTATCCTCCAGGTACTTCGCTGTGACCAATTTTAGGCAGCCTTGCATTGCACTTCGGTTGCCCACGGCATAATCGATTGCCTCTGTTGCCAGTGTAACAAACTGGCCGACATCGACACGGCCGCACTCGATGAGCTGTTCGATATCAGATTGATCGTTTTCCGTAAAGCGGCCGAGTTTGGATATTGCTAGATCCACGCCGGCGGCAACGAAGATGTGCAGCGGCTGCTCACCCTCGAAACCCTCCATGGGGATGGCGCGCTCGCGGTAGTCCTCGTGCAGTGGCCCGAGGGCATTGGTGTAGTTCTGATCCAGGTAAACCTGCAAGTCGCGGCCGTCGCTGTCCTCATAACCCTCTGGCGGTGTGTAGACGGCCATGATCTCGTCCTTACGCAGCACGCGGGCCGCCTCGATCTCCGCATCGATGTCCGCACTACCACGCGCATGGGTGAGCAGGTGCACCGCGCAGCCGCCGAAGACGAAGACCTTGAGCGAGCCTGGAGGGTTGCCATCCAGTAGCGGCAAGGCCCGGGCGAACAGATTACCAATGGCCTGGCCTAGCGGTGTAGTCAAACGGACAGGTTCCGCGGCCCCCTCATTGGCAGTCTCAATTAGTGTCATCTTCACCTCCACTCAGCACATGGACTCATGTGTGCCGGTTCATGTGCTCGGTGCGCCATCGCTGTTCGCAAGTGGTGCCCTGAGTAGCTTCAACTGTGTATTGGCTTCGACCAAGCGCTCCTGCAGGCCCTGCGCTTGTTGCGCCAGAGTCGCGGAGGCTTCGCCCAGCCGGGACACCTCCTCCTGCAGCGTGCGACAACGCTGTTCAAGGGCTTCATTCGAGCGTTCGGAACCGGCCAGTACGCTCTGCAAGGCCTCCATGGCCTGATTTTTCTGCGCCAGTAGCTGTTGCTGCGCATGTTGCTCTTTTTGTAACTGCCGCGCCTCGGTGAGCAAGCGTGCATTGTCGCGGTTCAGCTGCGTCAGTTCGTCCTGCTTGATTATCAAGGTCTGCTGCAGTTGCCGCAGTTCCAGTTGCAGTTGTTGCACCTGCGACTCGTGTCGACGCTGTTCCTGCTCGCGCTGCTCCTTGCTGGCCTGACGATAGTGCTCCAAAGCATCACGGGCATGTTGATGCTTTTCCTCCAGCGAGCGAATTTGGCTGTCGCGATCCTGCAGGCGCACCTCCTGATCGCCGTTAGCCTGCGCCAAGCGGGCATTCTCAACCTCGGTCTGTTGGCGTTGCTGCTGTTCCTGCTGTAGCGCTTGCTGAACAGCCTGAAGCTGTTCCGTGAGCCCGCTGCTCTGACTTTCCAACTGCTGGATTCGGCTTTCGGCCAGCCGAGCTTGGTTCTGGTAATCGAGCCGTTCGCGTTGTAGTTGTTCGCGCTCCTGGGCCACGGTGGCCTGCGCATCCTCCTCTAGCTGATCTGCCAGTTGGCCGACCAGGTTGGCCAACTGTTCGCTGAGCGGTATCGCGGCGGTATTTCGGCCGCGCTCGGCGTCTTCGAGTTCTTTCAGGTAGCGGTGAATGGTGGTTTTCGAGCCGGTATTGCCAAGTTCGACCCGTACCGCGTCGATGCTTGGGTTCTCGCCCCGCGCCAGGATCGCCTGTCGCGCCTTCTGAACCAGTGCCTTGTTGATGCCGCCGCGGGCCATGGTCTGCTCCTACGATTTCGTAGTAGATTACATAGTATGTATTTACATACTAAATTTGATTGATGTAAAGCCAGTTAAAAGCAAATAAATCAGATAAAATAATGGAGTGTTATTCAATACGAAAGGCAAAAACGGTCGTTTGGCAGCCGTTTTCCAGTACACAAAGGGCAACCTCGGGCGATGAAAGACGTCGGGCGCTATCTACAAGCTGGTACGCGGGAAAACACCCGCCGCAGCTACCAATCGGCCATCGAGCACTTCGAAGTGACGTGGGGCGGCTTCCTGCCCGCCACCAGCGACAACATCGTGCGCTACCTGGTGGAATACGCCGACACGCTGAGCCTCAGCACGCTCAAACAGCGCCTGGCCGCCCTGGCTCAATGGCATATCACCCAAGGTTTTCCTGATCCGACCAAGACACCCACAGTGCGTCAGGTGCTCAAAGGCATCCGCACATTGCATCCGGCGCAAACGAAGCAGGCTGCGCCGTTGCAGTTGCAGCACTTGGAGCAAGCAATTCAATGGCTGAGTCGGGAAGCCGAACAGGCTCAGCAGTCCGGCAATTTGGCAAGCCTGCTTCGCAGCCGGCGCGATGCGGCGTTGCTGCTGATCGGCTTCTGGCGGGGTTTTCGTAGTG
>NZ_JAEILC010000124.1:0-19466 GCF_016307435.1 Pseudomonas sp. S4_EA_1b
AAGCAATTGGGGTTTTGTTTTGCGCGCTCGAAAAGCCATGAGCATTTCCCTTGTAGATCGCAGTGCTAAATTTTTCCCTTTCTATGCAATCACCTTGCGCATGGCTATCATGCGTGCCTCATTGTGAGGCGATACTTGCATGTTGACGTTGTTGAAGCTTCTTAAAGATGGTCGATTTCATTCGGGCGAGGATCTCGGCACGGCCCTGGGGGTGAGTCGAAGTGCGGTGTGGAAACAGCTTCAGAATCTAGAGGTGGAGTTGAATCTACCTATACACAAGGTTCGAGGGCGAGGGTATAAGTTGGCGGTGCCGCTGTACCTGCTTGATGCTGAAGACATTGTTAAGCGTGCACCGCTCTTGGCCTGGCCTATCCATATATCAGAATCTATTGACTCAACTAACGCTGAAGCTCTTCGCTTGATTGCGGCTGGCCATTCAGCGCCTTTTCTGGTGCTCGCAGAGCGGCAATCGGCGGGGAGAGGCCGGCGGGGGCGCAAATGGGTGAGTCCGTTCGCACAAAATATCTATTACAGCCTAGTGCTGCGTATGGAGGGTGGACTGCGTCAATTAGAGGGGCTTAGCCTCGCGGTTGGCTTGGCTGTCATGCAGGCTTTGCGTGATTTTGGCGTGGATAGGGCTGGTTTGAAGTGGCCGAACGACGTTCTGGTGGACGGAAAGAAGATTGCTGGCATTTTACTGGAGCTGGTGGGAGATCCCGCGGATATCTGTCATGTAGTCTTGGGTATTGGCATCAATGTCAATATGCAAGACGTGACAGGTGTCGACCAGCAATGGACGTCCGTGCAGTTGGAGGCAGGGGGGGCTGTCAATCGTAATATTCTTATTGCTCAGCTTGGGATGCAGCTACAGCGCTACCTTAAATCCCACCAAGAATTTGGTTTTGTGGCTTTGCAGGAGGAATGGGAGCTGAATCATCTTTGGCAGGGGCGCTCGGTCACTCTCGTTGCGGGTGTCAACCAAATTCACGGGCATGTGCTGGGTATCGATAGTCAAGGGGCCTTGCGCTTGAGCGTGGCTGGCGTCGAAAAAACCTACAGTGGTGGTGAGCTAAGCCTGAGGTTGCGTGATGATTCTTGAGCTGGACTGTGGGAATAGCTTCATCAAATGGCGTGTTCTCGAGCCTATAAGTATATCAACCTACGCTGAGGGGGTGGTCGGATCGGACACGGCTCTAATTGAAGGTCTGGCAGCGGTTCCTGGTTTGATTCTGACGCATTGCCGACTAGTAAGTGTCCGTGCCGTAGAGGAGACCGATAAGCTCATCGATTCTCTCAAGCATGCCTTTGGCGTTACTGTCTCGGTGGCGGCGTCTGCGCGAGAAATGGCTGGAGTGCAAAATGGTTATGAGGAGTTCGAGCGTCTTGGCCTCGACCGTTGGTTGGCAATGCTGGGGGCATTCAAGTTAGCATCTCGAGCTTGCCTTGTGCTCGACTTCGGCACGGCGGCGACAGCAGATTACATTTCCAAGGGGGGCGAGCACATAGGAGGCTTTATCTGTCCCGGGATGCCGCTGATGCGGAATCAATTACGCACTCATACGCGCAAGATACGTTATGACGATATTGCTGCTGAGCGAGCTCACGAAAGCCTCTCGCCAGGGCGTACAACCGCGGAGGCTGTGGAGCGTGGTTGTACATTGATGTTGAGAGGATTCGTGTCGACGCAGCTGGAGCTAGCTCGCAGCTACTGGGGAGACGAATTCACTGTGTTTCTCACGGGGGGCGATGCAGAGTTAGTTGCTGACGCTGTCCCTGGCGCTCGGCTTGTACCAGACTTGGTTTTCGTTGGTTTGGCGATGGCGTGTCCCTTGCCTTAAGGTGTCCTGTCTATGCGTTGGCTTTTTCTGCTTCTGCTTGTTCTGAATGTCTTCTATTACATCTGGCATCAGCAAGAGGCGCCGTTGCGCGCCAAGGATGTTACGCCTCTTAATCTATATCGTGGCTCAGCCCAGGATATTCGACTGCTCAGCGAGTCCTCTGACGCGGCCGTTCGCCGGAATCCGGCCAGGGAGCCTGAGGCGCAGGATGCCTGTTTGTATATCGGTGGATTTGCTGATCAGCGCCAAGCACTGGCGTTGGAGCAGCGCCTCACTAGTTTAGATATAAAGGTCCGGGTACAGTCGTTGAAGGGGGCGGATGCCTCCCGCTACTGGCTAAGAATTGCCCCTGAAAGCCGGCGCCTGGCTGATGATCTGCCATTTGAAAACCTTGCTAGGGAATTCAATGAGTTAAAACATAAAATAATGTTGTGCGAAGGCGTTGCAACTGCCCAATAGTTTGAATAGAATGGCGCCCGCTTCGCAGTGAAGACTTTTAAGGTTTGCGGTGTGAAGCGGAGGTCGACGCTGCTAACCTCATATTTTTAAATGAGAAAGTTGTTGACAGAAGGCTGGCATGATGTAGAATGCCGGCTCGCTTAGGAGGGGTTCCCGAGCGGCCAAAGGGATCAGACTGTAAATCTGACGTCTACGACTTCGAAGGTTCGAATCCTTCCCCCTCCACCATTTTTAGCGTGAGCTGCAGGCTCCGCGGGTATAGTTTAGTGGTAGAACCTCAGCCTTCCAAGCTGATGATGCGGGTTCGATTCCCGCTACCCGCTCCATGTTTGTAGGTCGTGCAAAGTGTTTTGCTCTTGTAGCTCAGTTGGTAGAGCACACCCTTGGTAAGGGTGAGGTCAGCGGTTCAAATCCGCTCAAGAGCTCCATATAACAAGGCAGATATGAAAATATCTGCCTTTGTTTTAACGGCTGCCCTGATTTGCTGGTGTTTGCTTGGCTGTTTTGCCGGGTGTTTCCAGGTTTGGTAGGGTTGGTTGTTGTAAAGTCTTTTTCAGGCCTGCATAATGGTCGGCCTGATTTTGTTTTAGGTCAGTAGCTCAATTGGCAGAGCGACGGTCTCCAAAACCGTAGGTTGGGGGTTCGATTCCCTCCTGACCTGCCAGATTCACGTGGTGTGTCTGGCTTTCTTTTCACAGGATCTTCATAGATGACTCCTAAGGCTGAAGCTCAAAGCTCTCGTTTCGATCTAGTCAAGTGGCTCGCTGTAGTTGCTTTGGTGGTCGTAGGCGTTGTTGGCAATCAGTACTATTCTGCTTCGCCGATCCTGTATCGAGTTCTTGCATTGCTCGCTCTTGCTGCTGTTGCTGCCTTTGTGGGTTTGCAGACTGCAAAGGGTAAGTCGTTTGCAGTCCTGGTGAAGGAAGCTCGCACCGAAATTCGTAAAGTCGTTTGGCCGACTCGCCAAGAAACCACGCAGACCACGCTGATTGTTGTGGCTGTCGTTCTCGTTATGGCGTTGCTGTTGTGGGGTCTTGATTCCCTGCTCGGTTGGCTTGTTTCCTTGATTGTTGGCTAAGGGTGTCCCGTGGCTAAGCGTTGGTACGTTGTGCATGCTTACTCGGGTTACGAGAAGCATGTTATGCGCTCTTTGCTGGAGCGCGTAAAGCTTGCAGGCATGGAAGATGGCTTCGGCGAAATTCTGGTTCCCACTGAAGAAGTGGTTGAAATGCGGAATGGTCAGAAGCGTAAAAGCGAACGCAAGTTCTTCCCTGGCTATGTGCTGGTTCAGATGGACATGAATGAGGGTACTTGGCATTTGGTCAAGGATACTCCTCGTGTCATGGGTTTTATCGGCGGTACTGCTGATAAGCCTGCGCCTATTACTGATAAAGAGGCAGAAGCGATTCTGCGTCGTGTTGCTGATGGTAGCGACAAGCCTAAGCCAAAGACGTTGTTCGAGCCGGGTGAGGTTGTTCGTGTCACTGATGGTCCGTTTGCTGATTTTAACGGTACTGTCGAAGAGGTTAACTACGAAAAGAGCCGGATCCAGGTGGCGGTGCTCATTTTCGGTCGCTCTACCCCGGTAGAGCTGGAGTTCAGTCAGGTCGAGAAGGTCTAGCTGAGCAAGAATCCCAACCCCGCAGTCTTAGGCTGTGGGGTTTTGTCGTCACTGGGATAAACGCGCAAGTAACCGGGGAGCCTTTCGAGGCGTCTGAACCCGTAATTGGAGTGCCTCATGGCCAAGAAGATTACCGCTTACATCAAGCTACAAGTAAAGGCCGCTCAGGCCAATCCTAGTCCACCTGTCGGCCCTGCTCTGGGTCAGCACGGCGTGAACATCATGGAATTCTGCAAGGCTTTCAACGCCCGTACTCAGGGTCTTGAACCAGGTCTGCCGACTCCAGTGATCATTACTGTGTACAGCGACCGTAGCTTCACTTTTGAAACCAAGTCGACTCCGGCTTCGGTTCTGCTGAAGAAAGCTGCTGGCCTGACCAGCGGCTCCGCTCGTCCTAACACTGTTAAGGTTGGCACCGTCACTCGTGCTCAGCTGGAAGAGATCGCGAAAACCAAAAACGCTGATCTGACCGCAGCTGATATGGATGCAGCCGTGCGTACCATCGCCGGTTCTGCTCGTAGCATGGGCCTTAACGTGGAGGGTGTGTAATGGCTAAGCTGACCAAGCGCCAAAAGGCTATCGCCGGCAAAATCGAAGCAGGCAAGTCCTACAACTTTGTAGACGCCGCCGCTCTGCTGACCGAGCTGTCGACTGTCAAGTTCAGCGAGTCCGTTGACGTTGCTGTGAATCTCGGCGTTGACCCACGTAAATCCGACCAGGTCGTTCGTAGCGCTACTGTGCTGCCACACGGCACTGGCAAGACTGTACGTGTAGCTGTCTTCACCCAGGGTCCTGCTGCTGAAGCTGCTCTGGCCGCCGGCGCTGATCGCGTTGGCATGGACGACCTGGCTGCCGAAATGAAAGGCGGCGACCTGAACTACGACGTAGTCATCGCTTCTCCTGATGCAATGCGTGTTGTAGGTCAGTTGGGTCAGATTCTGGGTCCACGTGGCCTGATGCCTAACCCAAAAGTCGGCACCGTAACTCCGGATGTAGCTACCGCGGTTAAGAACGCCAAAGCTGGTCAGGTTCGTTATCGCACCGACAAAAACGGCATCATTCACACATCCGTAGGCAAGGTTGGTTTCGACGCCGTCAAGCTGAAGGAAAACGTTGAAGCCCTGATCGCGGATCTGAAGCGTATCAAGCCAGCTTCTTCGAAAGGCATCTATGTCAAGCGCGTTACCCTGAGCACCACTATGGGCCCAGGTCTGGTCATCGACCAAGGTTCGCTGGACGTATAAGACACAAATTGGCGCAAGCAATTGCGCCAATTAAAAAATTGGGGTCCCTGCCTGGCGGGGGCTATCCAAGACCGTAGGCGACGTAAGTCTTAAACCACAAGCCTACGCAGATGGTGCTCCCGGTTCCTTACCGAATCAGACACCAAAACGACATCCGGCTCCGGCCAGATGAAACGGTAACAAGCAGGAGTTAAACCCGTGGCAATTAATCTCGAAGACAAGAAGGCCATCGTCGCTGAAGTCAACGAGGCTGCCAAAGCTGCTCTGTCCGCTGTCGTGGCTGATGCCCGTGGTGTGACAGTAGGCGCTATGACCGGACTCCGTAAAGAGGCTCGTGAAGCTGGCGTATACGTACGTGTTGTACGTAACACACTGCTCAAGCGCGCTGTTGCTGACACTGAATACAGTGTTCTCAACGACGTGTTCACCGGCCCGACCTTGATTGCATTCTCCACCCAACATCCAGGCGCTGCTGCCCGTTTGTTCAAAGAGTTTGCTAAAGGTCAGGATAAGTTCGAGATCAAGGCAGCTGCGTTCGAGGGCAAGTACCTCGCAGCTAACCAAATCGACGTGCTGGCAACTCTGCCGACCCGTGACGAAGCAATCTCCCAGCTGATGAGCGTGATTCAAGGCGCTACCAGCAAATTGGCTCGTACTCTGGCGGCAATTCGCGACCAAAAAGAAGCTGCTGCAGCCTAAGGCTCTTCAACTTCTCGCGTTTTTTGTTTTTTTCGATGGTCGCGTAGGCCGTCCCCAATATCAGGAATTAGATTCATGTCTATCTCTCAGAACGATATCCTTGAAGCAGTTGGCAGCATGTCCGTAATGGAAGTTGTTGAGCTGATCAAAGCTTTCGAAGAAAAATTCGGTGTTACTGCTGCTGCTGCTTCCGCTGGCCCAGCTGCTGCTGCTGCCGTTGTTGAAGAGCAAACCGAATTCAACGTCATGCTGACCGAAGCTGGCGAGAAGAAAGTTAACGTGATCAAGGCAGTACGTGAACTGACCGGTCTGGGCTTGAAAGAAGCCAAGGCTGTAGTTGACGGCGCTCCTGCCATGGTTCTGGAAGCTGTTGCCAAAGACGCAGCTGACAAAGCCAAAGCAACTCTGGAAGAAGCAGGCGCTAAAGTCGAGCTGAAGTAAGCATCGACCTTGCGTCTCCAGCCCAAGCGTTAAGCTGAAGGCTGATGGCTGGTGGCTCTTGCCACCGGCCTTTTTCCGTTCTTGGCTGTCGACTCGGTCGCCGCCATTAACGCGCTGTAGCCACCCGATGCGGTGGTGCAAACCATGGGGTTTGCAAGATTTTCTGGCTGCTCCCGTCGGAGGGGCCAAACAAGCAGGTGACCAAGCTGGGGAACGCTGATGGCTTACTCATATACTGAGAAAAAACGTATCCGCAAGGACTTTAGCAAGTTGCCGGACGTCATGGATGTCCCGTACCTTCTGGCTATCCAGCTGGATTCGTATCGTGAATTCTTGCAGGCGGGAGCGACCAAAGATCAGTTCCGCGACGTGGGCCTGCATGCGGCCTTCAAATCCGTTTTCCCGATCATCAGCTACTCCGGCAATGCTGCGCTGGAGTACGTGGGTTATCGCCTGGGCGAACCGGCATTTGATGTCAAAGAATGTGTGTTGCGTGGCGTTACGTACGCCGTACCTTTGCGGGTAAAAGTCCGTCTGATCATTTTCGACAAAGAATCGTCGAACAAAGCGATCAAGGACATCAAAGAGCAAGAAGTCTACATGGGCGAAATCCCATTGATGACTGAAAACGGTACCTTCGTTATCAACGGTACCGAGCGTGTTATCGTTTCCCAGCTGCACCGTTCCCCGGGCGTGTTCTTCGACCACGACCGCGGCAAGACGCACAGCTCCGGTAAGCTCTTGTACTCCGCGCGGATCATTCCGTACCGTGGTTCGTGGTTGGACTTCGAATTCGACCCTAAAGACTGCGTGTTCGTGCGTATCGACCGTCGTCGTAAATTGCCGGCTTCGGTACTGCTGCGTGCGCTCGGCTACACCACTGAGCAAGTGCTTGATGCTTTCTACACCACCAACGTATTCAGTCTGAAGGATGAAACCCTCAAGCTGGAACTGATCGCGTCGCGTCTGCGTGGTGAAATTGCCGTTCTGGATATCCAGGATGAAAAAGGCAAGGTTATTGTTGAAGCTGGCCGTCGTATCACTGCGCGCCATATCAATCAAATCGAAAAAGCCGGTATTACAGAGCTGGAAGTGCCTCTGGACTACGTCCTGGGTCGCACGACCGCCAAGGTTATCGTTCACCCAGCCACAGGCGAAATCCTGGCCGAGTGCAACACCGAGCTGAACACCGAGATCCTGGCCAAAATCGCCAAGGCTCAGGTCGTTCGCATCGAGACCTTGTATACCAACGATATCGACTGTGGTCCGTTCATCTCCGACACTCTGAAGATCGACTCCACCAGCAACCAATTGGAAGCGCTGGTCGAGATCTATCGCATGATGCGTCCTGGTGAGCCACCAACCAAAGACGCTGCCGAAACCCTGTTCAACAACCTGTTCTTCAGCCCTGAGCGTTACGACCTGTCTGCGGTCGGTCGGATGAAGTTCAACCGTCGTATCGGTCGTACCGAGATCGAAGGTTCGGGCGTGCTGTGCAAGGAAGATATCGTCGCGGTACTGAAGACTCTGGTCGACATCCGTAACGGCAAAGGCATCGTCGATGACATCGACCACCTGGGTAACCGTCGTGTTCGCTGCGTAGGCGAAATGGCCGAGAACCAGTTCCGCGTTGGCCTTGTACGTGTTGAGCGTGCGGTCAAAGAGCGTCTGTCGATGGCTGAAAGCGAAGGCCTGATGCCGCAAGACCTAATCAACGCTAAGCCAGTGGCCGCAGCGGTGAAAGAGTTCTTCGGCTCCAGCCAGCTTTCCCAGTTCATGGACCAGAACAACCCGCTCTCCGAGATCACCCACAAGCGCCGTGTTTCGGCACTGGGCCCGGGCGGTCTGACTCGTGAGCGTGCTGGCTTCGAAGTTCGTGACGTACACCCGACGCACTACGGTCGTGTTTGTCCGATCGAAACGCCGGAAGGTCCGAACATCGGTCTGATCAACTCCTTGGCCGCCTATGCGCGCACCAACCAATATGGTTTCCTCGAGAGCCCGTACCGTGTGGTGAAAGACGCTCTGGTCACCGACGAGATCGTGTTCCTGTCCGCCATCGAAGAAGCTGATCACGTGATCGCTCAGGCTTCGGCCACGATGAACGACAAGAAAGTCCTGATCGATGAGCTGGTAGCTGTTCGTCACTTGAACGAGTTCACCGTCAAGGCGCCGGAAGACGTCACCTTGATGGACGTTTCGCCGAAGCAGGTAGTTTCGGTTGCAGCGTCTCTGATTCCGTTCCTGGAGCACGATGACGCCAACCGCGCATTGATGGGTTCCAACATGCAGCGTCAGGCTGTACCAACCCTGCGCGCTGACAAGCCGCTGGTAGGTACCGGCATGGAGCGCAACGTAGCGCGTGACTCCGGCGTTTGCGTCGTGGCGCGTCGTGGCGGTGTAATCGATTCCGTTGATGCTAGCCGTATTGTGGTTCGTGTTGCCGATGACGAAGTTGAAACTGGCGAAGCCGGTGTCGACATCTACAACCTGACCAAATACACCCGCTCGAACCAGAACACCTGCATCAACCAGCGTCCGCTGGTGAGCAAGGGTGATCGTGTTCAGCGCAGCGACATCATGGCCGACGGCCCGTCCACCGATATGGGTGAACTGGCGCTGGGTCAGAACATGCGCATCGCCTTCATGGCGTGGAACGGCTTCAACTTCGAAGACTCCATCTGCCTGTCCGAGCGTGTTGTTCAAGAAGATCGCTTCACCACGATCCACATTCAGGAACTGACCTGTGTGGCGCGTGACACCAAGCTTGGGCCTGAGGAAATCACTGCAGACATCCCGAACGTGGGTGAGGCTGCACTGAACAAGCTGGACGAAGCCGGTATCGTTTACGTAGGCGCTGAAGTTGGTGCAGGCGACATTCTGGTTGGTAAGGTTACTCCGAAAGGCGAGACCCAACTGACGCCAGAAGAGAAGCTGCTGCGTGCCATCTTCGGTGAAAAAGCCAGCGACGTTAAAGACACTTCCCTGCGCGTGCCTACCGGTACCAAGGGTACTGTCATCGACGTACAGGTCTTCACCCGTGACGGCGTTGAGCGTGATGCTCGTGCTCTGTCCATTGAGAAGACCCAACTCGACGAGATCCGTAAGGATCTGAACGAAGAGTTCCGTATCGTTGAAGGCGCGACCTTCGAACGTCTGCGCTCCGCTTTGGTAGGTCACAAAGCTGAAGGCGGCGCCGGTCTGAAGAAAGGTCAAGACATCACTGATGAAGTCCTCGACGGTCTTGAGCACGGCCAGTGGTTCAAACTGCGCATGGCTGAAGATGCTTTGAACGAGCAGCTCGAGAAGGCCCAGGCCTACATCGTTGATCGCCGCCGTCTGCTTGATGACAAGTTCGAAGATAAGAAGCGCAAACTGCAGCAGGGCGATGACCTAGCTCCAGGTGTGCTGAAAATCGTCAAGGTTTACCTGGCAATCCGTCGTCGCATCCAGCCGGGCGACAAGATGGCCGGTCGTCACGGTAACAAAGGTGTGGTCTCCGTGATCATGCCGGTTGAAGACATGCCGCACGATGCCAATGGCACCCCGGTCGATGTGGTCCTCAACCCGCTGGGCGTACCTTCGCGTATGAACGTTGGTCAGATCCTCGAAACTCACCTGGGCCTCGCGGCTAAAGGTCTGGGCGAGAAGATCAACCGTATGATCGAAGAGCAGCGCAAGGTTGCTGACCTGCGTAAGTTCTTGCACGAGATCTACAACGAGATCGGCGGTCGCAACGAAGAGCTGGACACCTTCTCCGACCAGGAAATCCTGGATCTGGCGAAGAACCTGCGCGGCGGCGTTCCAATGGCTACCCCGGTGTTCGACGGTGCCAAGGAAAGCGAAATCAAGGCCATGCTGAAACTGGCTGACCTGCCGGAAAGTGGCCAGATGCAGCTGTTCGACGGCCGTACCGGTAACAAGTTCGAGCGCCCGGTTACTGTTGGCTACATGTACATGCTGAAGCTGAACCACTTGGTAGACGACAAGATGCACGCCCGTTCTACCGGATCGTACAGCCTCGTTACCCAGCAGCCGCTGGGTGGTAAGGCTCAGTTCGGTGGTCAGCGTTTCGGGGAGATGGAGGTCTGGGCACTGGAAGCATACGGTGCTGCTTATACTCTGCAAGAAATGCTCACAGTGAAGTCGGACGATGTGAACGGTCGGACCAAGATGTACAAAAACATCGTGGACGGCGATCACCGTATGGAGCCGGGCATGCCCGAGTCCTTCAACGTGTTGATCAAAGAAATTCGTTCCCTCGGCATCGATATCGATCTGGAAACCGAATAACACGTGACGCGAATCGAGAGCGTGGCAGTGATGCCCGCTCTCTGCTCCGCCAGGAGGAAAGGCCTTGAAAGACCTACTGAATTTGCTGAAAAACCAGGGTCAAGTCGAAGAGTTCGACGCCATCCGTATTGGATTGGCATCGCCTGAGATGATCCGTTCGTGGTCGTTCGGTGAAGTTAAAAAGCCGGAAACCATCAACTACCGTACGTTCAAACCTGAGCGTGACGGTCTGTTCTGCGCCAAGATCTTTGGCCCGGTAAAAGATTACGAGTGCCTGTGCGGTAAGTACAAGCGCTTGAAGCACCGCGGTGTGATCTGCGAGAAGTGCGGCGTTGAGGTTGCGCTGGCCAAGGTTCGTCGTGAGCGCATGGCGCACATCGAACTGGCTTCGCCGGTTGCCCACATCTGGTTCCTGAAATCGCTGCCCTCCCGTATCGGCTTGCTGATGGACATGACCCTGCGTGATATCGAGCGCGTTCTCTACTTCGAGAGCTATGTCGTTATCGATCCAGGCATGACCACCCTTGAAAAAGGTCAGTTGCTGAACGATGAGCAGTACTTCGAAGCGCTGGAAGAGTTCGGCGATGATTTCGATGCTCGCATGGGTGCCGAAGCTGTACGCGAACTGCTGCACGCTATCGACCTGGAGCACGAGATTGGCCGTCTGCGCGAAGAAATTCCGCAAACCAACTCCGAAACCAAGATCAAGAAGCTGTCCAAGCGTCTGAAGTTGATGGAGGCCTTCCAAGGTTCAGGCAACTTGCCAGAATGGATGGTGTTGACCGTTCTGCCGGTTCTGCCGCCAGACCTGCGTCCGCTGGTACCGTTGGATGGTGGTCGTTTCGCAACGTCCGACCTCAACGACCTGTACCGTCGCGTGATCAACCGTAACAACCGCTTGAAACGCTTGCTCGATTTGTCCGCTCCGGACATCATCGTGCGCAACGAAAAGCGTATGTTGCAGGAAGCTGTCGATGCATTGCTCGACAACGGTCGTCGTGGCCGCGCTATCACCGGTTCGAACAAGCGTCCTCTGAAATCCCTGGCTGACATGATCAAGGGTAAGCAAGGTCGTTTCCGTCAGAACTTGCTCGGTAAGCGTGTTGACTACTCCGGTCGTTCGGTAATTACCGTAGGCCCGACCCTGCGTCTGCACCAGTGCGGTCTGCCTAAGAAAATGGCGCTTGAACTATTCAAGCCGTTCATCTTCGGCAAGCTGGAAATGCGCGGTCTCGCAACCACCATCAAAGCGGCCAAGAAAATGGTCGAGCGCGAACTGCCAGAGGTTTGGGACGTTCTCGCTGAAGTGATTCGCGAACACCCGGTTCTCCTCAACCGTGCACCGACCCTTCACCGTCTGGGTATCCAGGCGTTTGAACCGGTACTGATCGAAGGTAAGGCTATCCAGCTGCACCCCCTGGTCTGTGCTGCGTACAACGCCGACTTCGACGGCGACCAAATGGCCGTGCACGTACCGCTGACCCTGGAAGCCCAGTTGGAAGCGCGTGCGTTGATGATGTCGACCAACAACATTCTGTCGCCAGCCAACGGTGAGCCAATCATCGTTCCGTCGCAGGACGTTGTATTGGGTCTGTACTACATGACGCGTGAAGCGATCAACGCCAAAGGCGAAGGTCGTGTGTTCGCTGACCTGCAGGAAGTTGACCGTGTGTTCCGTGCCGGCGAAGCCGCACTGCACGCCAAGGTTAAAGTGCGGATCAACGAAACCGTCAACGACCGTGATGGCGGCAGCGTGACCAACACCCGTATCGTCGACACCACTGTCGGCCGTGCGCTGTTGTATCAGGTTGTGCCAAAAGGTCTGTCGTACGATGTCGTCAACCTGCCAATGAAGAAAAAGGCGATCTCCAAGCTGATCAACCAGTGCTACCGCGTGGTTGGCTTGAAAGAGACCGTTATCTTCGCTGACCAGTTGATGTACACCGGTTTTGCTTATTCGACCATTTCCGGCGTTTCCATCGGTGTTAACGACTTCGTTATCCCGGATGAAAAAGCCCGCATCATCGGTGCAGCCACCGACGAAGTGAAAGAGATCGAAAGCCAGTACGCGTCCGGCCTGGTAACCCAGGGCGAGAAGTACAACAAGGTGATCGACCTTTGGTCCAAGGCCAACGATGAAGTTTCCAAGGCGATGATGGCCAACCTCTCGAAAGAGAAAGTCATCGACCGTCACGGCGACGAAGTTGACCAGGAGTCCTTCAACTCGATGTACATGATGGCCGACTCGGGCGCACGGGGTTCTGCTGCGCAGATCCGTCAGCTCGCCGGTATGCGTGGTCTGATGGCCAAGCCGGACGGTTCCATCATCGAAACGCCGATTACCGCGAACTTCCGTGAAGGGTTGAGTGTACTTCAATACTTCATCTCCACTCACGGTGCTCGTAAAGGTCTGGCGGATACCGCGTTGAAAACCGCTAACTCCGGTTACCTGACTCGTCGTCTGGTAGACGTTGCACAAGATCTTGTTGTAACCGAGATCGATTGCGGCACCGAGCACGGCCTGCTGATGACTCCGCACATTGAAGGCGGTGACGTTGTAGAACCGTTGGGTGAGCGCGTATTGGGTCGTGTTATTGCCCGTGACGTATTCAAGCCAGGTACCGAGGAAGTTATCGTTCCTGCCGGCACTCTGGTAGATGAGAAGTGGGTTGAGTTCATCGAGCTCAACAGCATCGACGAAGTGATTGTTCGGTCGCCGATCAGCTGCGAAACCCGCTACGGCATTTGCGCCAAGTGCTATGGCCGTGACTTGGCTCGTGGTCACCAGGTGAACATCGGTGAAGCGGTCGGCGTTATCGCTGCCCAGTCCATCGGTGAGCCGGGTACTCAGTTGACCATGCGTACGTTCCACATTGGTGGTGCGGCAAGCCGGACCTCCGCGGCTGACAGTGTTCAGGTGAAGAATGGCGGTACTGTCCGCCTGCACAACCTCAAGCACGTTGAGCGAGTGGATGGTCACCTGGTTGCGGTGTCCCGTTCCGGTGAGCTGGCAATCGCTGATGACTACGGTCGTGAGCGTGAGCGTTACAAGCTGCCGTACGGTGCTGTGATTTCGGTTAAGGAAGGTGACAAGGTCGACGCTGGCGCAATCGTGGCCAAATGGGATCCGCACACTCACCCAATCGTTACCGAAATGAAAGGTACCGTGACCTACGTGGGCATGGAAGAAGGCATCACGATCAAGCGTCAGACTGACGAATTGACCGGTATGACCAACATTGAAGTACTTGACGCGAAAGACCGTCCAGCTGCTGGTAAAGATATCCGTCCAGCCGTGAAGATGGTCGATGACAACGGCAAGGATCTGTTGCTGCCAGGCACTGACGTAATCGCTCAGTATTTCCTGCCAGCAAACGCCCTCGTCGGTGTGGCTGACGGCGCTAAGATCGCGATCGGTGATGTTATCGCGCGTATCCCGCAAGAAACTTCGAAGACTCGCGACATCACCGGTGGTCTGCCGCGTGTTGCCGACTTGTTCGAAGCTCGTCGTCCGAAAGAGGCGTCGATTCTGGCTGAAGTCAGCGGCACCATCGCGTTCGGTAAAGAGACCAAAGGCAAGCGCCGTCTGGTCATTACCCCGAACGACGGTAGTGATCCATATGAGGAGCTGATTCCGAAGTGGCGTCACCTGAACGTGTTCGAAGGCGAGCAGGTAAACCGCGGCGAAGTTATCTCCGACGGTCCAAGCGATCCACATGACATCTTGCGTCTGCTGGGTGTAAGTGCGCTGGCCAAGTACATCGTGAACGAGATCCAGGACGTTTACCGTCTGCAGGGCGTGAAGATCAACGATAAGCACATCGAGACCATCCTGCGTCAGATGCTGCGTAAAGTTGAAATCGCTGAATCCGGCGATTCCAGTTTCATCAAGGGCGACCAGATGGAACTGACTCATGTGCTGGTGGAAAACGAGCGTCTGGCGAACGAAGATAAGTTCGTTTCCAAGTTCACTCGCGTACTGCTGGGTATCACCAAGGCCTCGTTGTCCACTGAGTCGTTTATCTCGGCGGCCTCCTTCCAGGAGACCACCCGCGTACTGACCGAAGCAGCGGTAACCGGCAAGCGCGACTACCTGCGCGGTCTGAAAGAAAACGTGGTTGTGGGTCGTTTGATCCCAGCCGGTACCGGTTTGGCTTATCACAGCGAGCGCAAGCGTCGTCGTGATGCCGACAAGCCGTTGCGCGTAAGCGCCAGTGAAGTGGAAGCTGCACTGACCGAAGCGCTGAACTCAAGCGGTAACTGAGTTCTGCGATAGATGAGTCTAGGCCCTGACAGCTCCGTTCGTCGGATTGAGGCAATTTTGCTTCAGTTCGATGGGTGGGGAGGTCGGGGCCTTGCCTTGACTGGGGGCAAGATCCTCTTTAGACTCTTGTACCCCTAAATTTGGCGGGAATTCGTTCCTGCCATTTTGCTTTTCTTGCAAGACAATAGCGTCGCAAGACAACAGTGGAGCTAGTAGATGGCAACTATCAACCAGCTGGTACGTCAGCCGCGTAAGCGTATCGTCGAGAAATCCGACGTGCCTGCGCTGCAGAACTGCCCGCAACGTCGTGGCGTATGCACTCGTGTGTATACCACTACGCCGAAAAAACCTAACTCGGCACTGCGTAAAGTATGCCGTGTGCGTCTGACCAACGGTTTCGAGGTTTCCTCGTACATCGGCGGTGAAGGCCACAACCTTCAAGAGCACAGCGTGGTACTGATCCGCGGCGGTCGTGTAAAAGACTTGCCAGGTGTTCGTTACCACACCGTACGCGGTTCCTTGGATACTTCCGGCGTTAAGGGTCGTAACCAGGGTCGTTCGAAGTACGGTACCAAGAAGCCTAAGTAGTAGCGGCTTTTTGCAAACCTGAATCATCTTATTTTCTGAGTCGATAAGAGTAAGGTCGGAGGCGTCCCGAAAGGGCACCGATTCCGAGCGAACCTGAAGACCGTTTGAGGGCTTATCCATGCCAAGAAGACGCGTAGCAGCCAAGCGCGAAGTGCTTGACGATCCAAAATACGGAAGCCAAATTCTGGCCAAGTTCATGAACCACGTAATGGAAAGCGGCAAGAAAGCCGTTGCCGAGCGTATCGTTTATGGCGCGCTGGAAAAGGTTAAAGAACGCAAGAACAGCGACCCCCTGGAAATCTTCGAGAAAGCTCTCGACGCCATCGCTCCGCTGGTCGAAGTGAAGTCGCGCCGTGTAGGCGGTGCTACTTACCAGGTTCCGGTTGAAGTTCGTCCGTCCCGTCGTAACGCTCTGGCAATGCGCTGGTTGGTAGACTTCGCCCGTAAGCGTGGCGAGAAGTCTATGGCTCTGCGTTTGGCCGGCGAACTGTTGGACGCTGCTGAAGGTAAAGGTGCTGCTGTTAAGAAGCGTGAAGACGTGCACCGTATGGCTGAAGCCAACAAAGCTTTCTCGCACTACCGCTTCTAATTTTAGCTTCACTAATTTTGCGAGGGCTTTATGGCTCGTACTACTCCGATTAGCCGCTACCGTAACATCGGTATCGTTGCACACGTGGATGCTGGTAAAACCACCACCACTGAGCGCGTACTGTTTTACACCGGCAAAAGTCACAAAATGGGCGAGGTGCATGACGGCGCCGCGACCACAGACTGGATGGTTCAGGAGCAGGAGCGTGGTATTACCATTACTTCTGCTGCTATTACCGCCTTCTGGAAAGGTTCTGAGAAGCAGTACAAAGACGAGCATCGCTTCAACGTAATCGATACCCCGGGCCACGTGGACTTCACCATTGAAGTTGAGCGTTCCCTGCGTGTGCTCGACGGCGCTGTCGTTGTGTTCTGCGGTACTTCGGGTGTTGAGCCTCAGTCGGAAACTGTATGGCGTCAAGCCAACAAATACGGCGTGCCGCGTCTTGTTTACGTAAACAAGATGGACCGTGCTGGTGCCAACTTCCTGCGCGTGATCGGTCAGATCAAGCAGCGTTTGGGTCACACTCCGGTGCCGATCCAGTTGGCTATCGGTTCCGAAGATAACTTCCAGGGTCAGATTGATCTGATCAACATGGAAGCTGTCTACTGGAACGATGCCGACAAGGGTATGGTTCCTGTTCGTAAGCCTATCCCTGCTGAATTGCAGGAACTGGCTGATGAGTGGCGCAACAACATGGTCGAGGCTGCTGCCGAAGCCAGCGAAGAACTGATGAACAAGTACCTCGAAGGTGAAGAACTCACCAACGTGGAAATCAAGGCCGCTCTTCGTCAGCGTACTATCGCTGGTGAGATCGTCTTGGCTGTTTGTGGTTCTTCCTTCAAGAATAAGGGTGTTCCCCTGGTTCTCGACGCCGTTATCGACTTCTTGCCTGCCCCTACTGACATTCCTGCTATCAAGGGTACTAACCCTGATAACGAGGAAGAAGAGATGGAGCGTCACGCTGACGACAGCGAGCCGTTCTCGGCTCTGGCGTTCAAGATCGCTACCGACCCATTCGTGGGTACTTTGACCTTTGTCCGCGTTTACTCGGGCGTGTTGGCGTCCGGCGACGGCGTGATCAACTCGGTTAAAGGCAAGAAAGAGCGTGTGGGCCGTATGGTGCAGATGCACGCAAACGCCCGTGAAGAGATCAAGGAAGTTCGCGCTGGCGACATCGCGGCCCTGATCGGCATGAAGGATGTCACCACTGGTGAAACTTTGTGCGACGCTGCTAAGCCAATCATCCTGGTTCGCATGGACTTCCCGGAGCCGGTTATCTCGGTTGCGGTAGAGCCTAAGACCAAGGATGACCAGGAAAAAATGGGTATCGCTCTGGGCAAGCTTGCTCAGGAAGATCCATCTTTCCGCGTCAAGACTGATGAAGAGACTGGTCAAACGATCATCTCCGGCATGGGCGAGCTGCACCTGGACATCCTGGTAGACCGGATGCGCCGTGAGTTCAACGTCGAAGCCAACATCGGTAAGCCTCAGGTTTCCTATCGTGAGCGCATCACGAAGAACTGTGAAATCGAAGGCAAATTCGTTCGGCAGTCCGGCGGTCGTGGTCAATTCGGTCACTGCTGGATCCGTTTTGCACCTGCTGACGAAGGTCAGGAAGGTCTGCAATTCGTGAACGAAGTAGTAGGTGGTGTTGTTCCTAAGGAATACATCCCTGCTATCCAGAAGGGTATCGAGGAGCAGATGAAGAACGGTGTTGTTGCCGGCTATCCGCTGATCGGCCTGAAAGCAACCGTTTTTGACGGTTCTTACCACGACGTCGACTCCAACGAGATGGCGTTTAAGGTGGCTGCTTCCATGGCAACCAAGCAACTGGCCCAGAAGGGCGGTGGTGAGTTGCTTGAGCCAATCATGGCGGTAGAAGTTGTTACACCTGAAGACTATATGGGTGATGTCATGGGCGACCTTAACCGTCGTCGCGGCATGATCTTGGGTATGGAAGATACGGTTTCCGGCAAAGTGATTCGCGCCGAGGTTCCGTTGGGTGAGATGTTCGGTTATGCGACCGACGTTCGTTCCATGTCTCAGGGTCGCGCAAGCTACTCTATGGAATTCAAAAAATACAACACAGCTCCGGCGCACATCGCTGAAACTGTATCCAAAAAACAAGGCTGATTCAGTCCTTTAGGCAAGGAGTTAATTGTCGTGGCTAAAGAAAAATTTGATCGTTCCCTACCGCACGTAAACGTTGGCACCATCGGCCACGTTGACCACGGTAAAACCACTCTGACCGCTGCTCTGACTCGCGTCTGCTCCGAAGTTTTCGGTTCGGCCGTAGTTGAATTCGACAAGATCGACAGCGCTCCAGAAGAAAAGGCTCGTGGTATTACCATCAACACCGCGCACGTTGAGTACAACTCGACTATTCGTCACTACGCTCACGTTGACTGCCCAGGTCACGCTGACTATGTGAAGAACATGATCACCGGTGCTGCCCAGATGGACGGCGCGATCCTGGTTTGCTCGGCCGCTGATGGTCCGATGCCACAAACCCGTGAGCACATCCTGCTGTCCCGTCAGGTAGGCGTTCCGTACATCGTGGTTTTCCTGAACAAGGCTGACCTGGTAGACGACGCTGAGCTGCTGGAACTGGTTGAGATGGAAGTGCGCGATCTGCTGAGCACTTACGACTTCCCAGGCGACGACACTCCGATCATCATCGGTTCTGCTCGTATGGCTCTGGAAGGCAAAGACGACAACGAAATGGGCACCACTGCCGTTCGTAAGCTGGTTGAAACTCTGGATACCTACATCCCAGAGCCAGTTCGTCTGACCGACAAGCCGTTCCTGATGCCAATCGAAGACGTATTCTCGATCTCCGGTCGTGGTACCGTTGTGACTGGTCGTATCGAGCGCGGTATCGTTCGCGTTCAGGATCCACTGGAAATCGTTGGTCTGCGTGACACCACCGTCACCACCTGCACCGGTGTTGAAATGTTCCGTAAGCTGCTCGACGAAGGTCGTGCTGGCGAGAACTGCGGTGTTCTGCTGCGTGGTACCAAGCGTGACGACGTTGAGCGTGGTCAGGTTCTGGTTAAGCCGGGTTCGGTTAAGCCGCATACCAAGTTCACTGCAGAAGTTTACGTTCTGAGCAAGGAAGAAGGCGGTCGTCACACTCCGTTCTTCAAAGGCTACCGTCCACAGTTCTACTTCCGTACTACTGACGTGACCGGTAACTGCGAATTGCCAGAAGGCGTTGAAATGGTAATGCCAGGCGATAACATTCAGATGACTGTTACCCTGATCAAAACCATCGCAATGGAAGACGGTCTGCGCTTCGCTATCCGTGAAGGCGGCCGTACCGTTGGTGCTGGCGTTGTAGCTAAAATCATCGAGTAAGCTCTTTTAGAGTTTGCTTTGATGCTTTGAAAAAGCCCCCGCTCAGCGGGGGCTTTTTTATGTGCGCCCA
>NZ_JAEILC010000125.1:0-18508 GCF_016307435.1 Pseudomonas sp. S4_EA_1b
ACCCGCTCGATACGCCCGAGTACATCGCGGAAAATTCGCAGGCGGTTGTCATACGCATCGCTGATCGCCGTCAGCACACCGTCGCGAAAGTGGTAGAACCGCGATGCCTGGGCCAGCACCAGCTCATCCGGCGAAGCGCCCAGATAGATCGCCGCTTCGGCCAGGCTATTGGTGATTGCCGGTCGCGCAACGGTGGGCATTGGAAACGAGATAGAGCGATTTTCATGGTCGGTCCACACCACCGAATCGCCTGAAACCACCAGCCGCTGCGCCAGCCCATGGCTCCAGCCAAACCCCAGTCCTACATCGACTTCCACCGCACTGGTGCGATACAGGCGTGTCCACTCGAACGACAAAAACCCATCCAGAACACCGTCAGTCAGGGTCAGCAATTCCTCGCCGGTAACCATCGACACGGGGCAGCCGTTAGTGACGGTTTTATCCGCAGAAGCCGCCGCATCGCCGTTCGGGTTTTTCCCCGAAACGGGCACATCATCCACAGGCTCTTTTTGCTTCAGCACCGCGTTCTGCCGCGCCCGCCAGCGCATCTGCAGCGTGCCTTGCTTCACTCTGCCGACCACACCGCGAACCGCCACCGCCTTGTAGCGATCCACCGCCTGCATGAACCTCGTCAGAATCGCCAGCACGCTCTGAACAAAACCAACAGCCGCTTTAACAATCTGTGCGCCATACCTGGCCAACCGCAGGCTCAAATACGCCACAGCTGCCGCCGGCAATGCGATGGTCAGCACCGCGCCAATCACCAGGTCAATCAGCAGCGACACCACAAACTCAGCGGCCACTTGCGCAATCTCACTGGGCGGCAATGCGTCCAACCAAATCATCGCCGTGCGCACCAGCAGGAACAGCGCCGCCTCATCACTGGCGAGCAACATTGCCTGTTCCATGACCTTGGGCGCATCGGTGGCAACTTGTGCCAGCTTGGCCGCTTCGGCTCCCAGCTGTTCGACGTACTTCAACGGGTTTTCAAGAATCGCCTGCACCAGCTTGATGCTGTCCCACACGTCCCGGATCGCGGCCCAACTGCCCGCCAGCACGCCGCTGCCAATCGCACTGGCCGTGGACTGCTGCCAATGCGGCTTGAAGCCTTCCCACTGTTCGCGAAGCCACCGCTCCAGGTCCGCCATCAGCCCGGCGTAGGAGGCGAACAACGCGTCAACCTGCTCCTGGGAAACGCCACCCTGTACCCGCACCTGATAGCGCCCGCCAGCGGCGCAGTGGTGTGAGCCCCTGCCGTGCTCATCCAACATGACCCGCGTGGAACTGCCGTCATCCAGCCCGATCACCTCGACCGGAATGTCGCCAATCGGCACGTCATACACTGAGTCGAATTTGCTCTCTATCTTCAGCTCGCCGCCCAACTGGCACACGGCAACACTGCCGATAAAGTTCGGGTCGCTCATGCTCACGGTTGTCTGCGAGTCACCGACGCGCAACACCCGATCCATCTCCAGCAACGACGGCATATCTGCCGCATGGCTCACCGAATCCAGCGCCCGCGAATACCAGGCGCCCATCTGCTGGCGATAAGTCACCAGGCTCTGATGAAAGCCATCCAGCTCATGTTCGATAGAGGCAATGTGGGAAGCGTGGGTCATCCGTGACGTCTCGACAAAGGGCAAGGCGTCTGAGTCTGCCGCAGTAAAAAGCGGCTGGATGAACGGCGGGGAAAATCAGAAAGGGCTTACGAAGGTCGCGTAATAGTCAGCTCCAATCACAGTTGGGGGCTACTTCAAATGGCGATCATGCTCAATGACGAGCAGTGCTTTGTGCTTCTTTAAGTTGGGGTTCAAATTCAATCAGACCAGCCTGCATCCTCTGCAATACGGCGATTTGCTTAGCCAGGTCTCGCTTCTTAAATTGGCAATAGCGTGTTCTGCTCGATCCCAGGGCGAAGCATTTGCCTCTCCCTTTTCCAAATGTCCGCCGACCTGCTTCAGAGAGTGTTGCAATAAGCTGATTTGCAATTGCCAGTAGGGCCGTTCCGTAAGATGTGTCGGGCAGCTCCTGAAGCGCTTACGACCCCTTGTTACTGCAAAGGCCTCTGACTAGCCTGCCGAAAACTCAAGAGTGAAACAGGCATGAGCGAAAGGTCTATCCGTTTGACGGCGCCTCCGACGGGCTACAGCGATTGGCTGACCGGCCTTAAAAAGCGCATCCACGTGGCACAACAGCGTGCGTCACTGGCAGTCAATCGAGAAATGGTGCTCCTTTACTGGAATATCGGTCACGAGATTTTGACCCGCCAGAACCAACAGGGGTGGGGGAGCAAGGTTATTGATCGTCTTGCTCAAGATTTGCGTACGAGTTTTCCCTGCATGAAAGGTTTTTCGCCCCGCAACCTGAAGTACATGCGTGCATTTGCTGAAGCTTGGCCGGATTTGGAATTTGTGCAACAGGCTGCTGCACAATTGCCGTGGGGTCACAATGTGGTCCTACTCGACAAACTTCCGGGCCCAGAACCCCGTCGTTGGTACATCGCGCAGGCGATTGAACACAGTTGGTCCCGCAACACGCTGGTGATGCAAATCGAAACTCACCTACTGGAGCGCACGGGTAAAGCAGTCAGCAATTTCGAAAACCACCTTCCCAAGCCACAATCCGACCTGGCGCGTGAGTCGCTGAAAGATCCTTATCGTTTTGATTTTCTCAGTCTGGCCCTGGATGCGCAGGAGCGCGACATAGAAAACGCCCTGATCAAACACGTCACCGACTTTTTGTTGGAGTTGGGCGCTGGCTTTGCGTTCGTCGGCCAACAAGTTCTCTTGGATGTAGGGGGCGATGAGTTCTTCGTTGATCTGTTGTTCTACCACGTGAAGCTGCGTTGCTACATGGTGATCGAGCTCAAGGCGGGAAAATTTAAGCCTGAACACCTAGGCAAGCTGAGCTTTTACCTTGCTGCTGTAGATGCTCAGCTTAGGCATCCGCAAGATGGGCCAACGATTGGCCTATTATTGTGCAAGAGCAAGAATGCGGTGGTAGCTGAGTATGCACTGCGCGATAACAACCGACCTATCGGAGTGGCGGAATATCAACTGGTAGGGGCATTACCCGCAGAGCTGCAAACCAGTTTGCCAAGCATCGAGCAAATTGAGCGGGAACTGGCGGATTAAGCTCGGTTGAATAACGAAAGCCTGCTTTTCAGGGCAGGCTTATCGCACGCTAAGGCTGACTTACTTCTGATGCGCCGTCAGCGCCGCATACCCATTCATCAAGTTGCGATAGTTCGGGATACGCTGGGACAGTAGATTGCCCAGCCCTTCAATATCGTTACGCCAGTCGCGATGCAGCTCACAAGCCACCGAGAACCAGTTCATCAACTGTGCACCGGCTTGTGTCATCCGGCTCCACGCCGCTTGCTGCACCGTGGTGTTGAAGGTGCCCGACGCGTCCGTCACCACAAACACCTCAAACCCTTCCGCCAGCGCCGACAAGGTCGGGAACGCTACGCAGACATCCGTGACCACACCGGCAATGATGATTTGCTTACGGCCGGTGGCTTTGATTGCCTTGACGAAATCTTCGTTGTCCCACGCATTGATCTGACCAGGACGGGCGATGTAAGGCGCATCCGGGAACATCTCTTTCAGCTCCGGCACCAGCGGGCCGTTGGGGCCCTGTTCGAAGCTGGTGGTGAGGATGGTCGGCAGGTTGAAGAACTTCGCCAGGTCGGCCAAAGCCAGCACGTTGTTCTTGAACTCGTTGGGTGAGAAGTCCTGCACCAGGGAGATCAGGCCGGTCTGGTGGTCGACCAGCAGTACGATGGCGTCGTCTTTGTTGAGGCGGTTGTAGGTTGCAGTGCTCATGGTTGAATCCTTTTTTGTTTAGGTTGGTTGGGCGTTGCGTTCAACATGGGCACAGATTAACGGGTGCGTGGAATGTGATAAATCGGCTGGAATATGTCTTTCTGTCAACTTAAATAGGACGATGGCAAATGTTGTTCGTCTGTGCTGCCGATGAAGAGTCGAGCGTTGAATTGAGACTGAGTGAAAGGTATTAGCAGTGGCGGCGTCGCGGTGGTTGCGACCATGGGATGGAGTTTCTTACGGGCATTAAAAAGCCGGCTTGTGGCCGGCTTCTCGGGGACTGCTTCAATTTGTTTTTGACAAACCTTACCAGCCTTCAAATCGCTCAACCCACATGGCGTCGGGCTGAATAGTAGGGGCATCCGCGGGAACTCCTCCGCTTCGCCGAGCAGGGTGGGTAGCCTTGGGCCACCCCCTGCCAAATGTGCGGCGGATGATACCCACATTCCTCTCAGTTGCCCACCTCCGTGTCCGATTTAGAGCCTTCCCAGCCTAATAGATGCTCATCTAGCGGTACCGGAGGGCGGCGGTTGTTGAGGGTGGACCACCAAAACACCCAGCCTACAATCTCGAAGTTCTGTTCGAAGCGTTCCTCGTGGGTGAGGTATTCATCCGGGTGTTCGCTGGCGTTGTGACTGCGCATGCGCAAACCGCCGCCAGGCCGGTTGTAGAGGTATTTAATGCGCAGCATGCCGTCGTGTTCGACGGCGTAGATTTCGCCGTCAATGATTTGGGTGCGGCCTTTGTCGATGGCGAGGGTGGCGCCTTGCTGGATGATGTCGATCATGCTGTTGTCGACCATATAGGCGCCCAGCGCGCGGTCGGGGTTGATGTTGAGGGTTTTGAGAGCGTGCACAGAGATGCGAATACGTTCGGTTGAAGTGAAGGTGGGGTGGAGGGGGATCTCCACATCCAGTTTTTCCGGCGGGCAGGCGGGGCCTGTAAGGTATTTGCCACTTTCTTCGCGGGTGGGGAGTCCTTTCCGTGTTCCGGGGCCTTCCAGCAGGAAGTTGGCCGGTGGGTGTTTGGGGCCTTCGCCGGTGCGTAGCCAACGGCTGGAGACACAGAGCAGTTCTGCGATCTCATTGAGTCGGCCCATGGGCACGCCGCGTTTGAACCAGTTGTTCACATGTTGAGGTGTGACACCGCGGTTCTTGGCGAAGTCGGAAGCGGAAAGATGAACTTCCCGCAGTAGCGCTTTTAAACGATCACCTGATTTATTCATAAACGCAGAGTTTACTGGCCGAGAAAACTAATCAAATAAACCATGCGTTGATTTGCACTTGTAGGTTTTTGCTTAGTTGTGGCCTATTTTTTCATTTTTATTGCGTGATTAAACGTTAGTTGCTGGTTGTTGAACTGTGCGTTTATTTTTTCCAAAAAAAAGCCCCGAATGAACGGGGCTTTTTTTGATGGCCTCAGACAATGAGGATTCGGTATCAGCCTTTGTAGGCAGCCACCGACTTCATGATCTCGGCACGGGCGGCGTCTGCGTTGCCCCAACCGTCGATCTTCACCCATTTGCCTTTTTCGAGGTCTTTGTAGTTCTCGAAGAAGTGTTTGATCTGTTCCAGCAGCAGTGGCGGCAGATCGGTATATTCCTTCACGTCCACGTACAGCTGGGACAGTTTGTCGTGAGGCACTGCGATGACTTTGGCATCGCCGCCGCCGTCGTCGGTCATGTTCAGGATGCCGACTGGGCGTGCGCGGATAACCGAGCCAGGGGTAACCGGGTAAGGGGTTACGACCAGTACGTCGAGGGGGTCACCGTCGTCAGCCAGGGTGTTGGGGATAAAACCGTAGTTGGCCGGGTAGAACATCGGGGTGGCCATGAAACGGTCAACGAACAGGCAGTCGCTGTCTTTGTCGATTTCGTATTTGATCGGCGCGTGGTTGGCCGGAATCTCGATGGCGACGTAGATGTCGTTCGGCAGGTCTTTGCCAGCCGGAATCTTGCTGTAGCTCATTGGGCGTTGCCCCCGTTAGTTGGCCAAGAAACTTGGCCGGATTGGCCTAAAAGTGGCCGCGATTATAGGCACATTCTGACGCCGATGCCATGCGCCAGACGTCGTACGGTCATTCGCCTTGTGGCTGATAGCGCGGGTCAGCGGCTTGCAGTTGGGTGAGGCGTGCCAGGGGATCCTGGCGATAGAAGCGGCTGAGTTGGGCGTATACCTGGGGATAACTGTCGACCAGCAAATCCGGGGCGCTGAAGAAATATTCGCTGGTAACGGCAAAGAACTCCGCCGGGTTTTCCGCCGCGTACGGGTCTATCTGCGTTTCGGCATCGGGGTGGGCGTCCAACTGGCGATTGAGGTCATCAAACGCGCTTTGCATCACGCTGGCCCACTCCTGCACGCGCATGTCGCTGTGGAGCGGCGGCAGGCCGTTGGCGTCGCCGTTGAGCATGTCGAGCTTGTGCGCCAGTTCGTGGATCACCAGGTTGTAGCCTTCCCATTGGCCGCTGGCTAGCACGCCGGGCCAGGCGAGGATCACCGGGCCTTGTTGCCAGGCTTCGCCGCTGTGCTCGCCATCCCACTCGTGCTCGACGCCGCTGGCGTCGCGATGGCGCTGCGGGCTGAGGAAGTCGTCGGGGTACAGCACGATTTCGTGGAAGCCTTGATACCAATCGAGGTCGCCAAGGTTCATCAGCGGCAGTTGCGCCTGGGCGGCGAGCAGCAGGCGTTGTTCCTGATGCAAGTCGACGCCGGGCAGGGCGGTGAGGTGTTTTTCGGCGAGGAACACCACGCAGGCTTCACGCAGCCACTGGTCCTGCTCGGCGCTGATGCCGTCGAGGAAGGTCAGGTGATGGCGCACCCGCTGCCACGTTTCGTCGGCAATCGGGTGCTTGGCCAGCAGGCGCCGACGACGCCAGGCGCTGAGGGACCACATCGCCGGTTACTGCTGTTTGGCTTCGGAGCTGGTGCGGCCAAAGCGGCTGCGAAACACGCCGATGATCATCGGCACCAAGGACAGCAGAATGATGAACACCACCAGCAGCGACAGGTTTTTCTTGATAAACGGCACGTTGCCGAAGAAGTACCCCAGAGTCACCAGGCCGCCGACCCACAGCACGGTACCCAGCACGCTGAAGCCGAAAAAGCGGGCGTACGGCATTTTGGCGATGCCGGCGACGAACGGCGCAAAGGTACGCAGGATCGGCAGGAAGCGCGCCAGAGTCACGGTTTTGCCGCCGTGCTTGTCATAGAAATCGTGGGTTTTTTGCAAGTAGTCGCGGCGGAAGATCTTCGAATTCGGGTTGCTGAACAAACGCTCGCCGGCGGTTCGCCCGATCACATAGTTGGTGCTGTCGCCAAGGATCGCCGCCAGCATCAACAGGCCGGCCAACAACACTGGGTCCATACCGCCGCCGGCCGCCACCGCACCGGCAATAAACAGCAGCGAATCGCCCGGCAGGAAGGGCATGACCACCAGGCCGGTCTCGCAAAAGATCACCAGAAACAGAATGGCGTAGATCCACGGACCGTAATTGGTGACCAGCAGATCGAGGTAAACATCGAGATGCAGGATAAGGTCGAGCGGGTTGAAATCCATGGATGGCACCTGTGTGAACGGCCCGACTCAGCAGGCCTGTGCGGAAGCTCGGGTAAGTAAGGCTACAAGTGTATGCTGCGATTCTTACAACCCTGAAAGGTGCGCATTATACGGATCGGGAGGTGAAAAGCGTGTGGCTTTTGTAGCGGGGGATGTCGTTGAACCCGGTCTGCAGATCGCCGCCAATCCAGCGTGCTCGCGAAAGTGGTGGAGCAGTCAGACCATCATCGGGGGTAAGCCCCCTCCCACATTGGAGTAGTGTCAAGGCCCCTGCCTCGGAGCGTTTCCCTGCATTTACACCCGCAGAACCGGTCGCAAAACCGCCATGACAATAAGATCAATGTGGGAGAGGGCTTGCCCTCGATAACGGTGTGTCTATCCGGGCATCAGTCTTCGCTGATCGGCAACGTGTAGTTCTTGAATTCGGTGTCCTCGCGAAAACCCATCGACTCGTAGGTTTTTTGCGCCACCTGGTTATCACTGCTGGTGGACACCCGCAGCCGCACCGCGTGGGTCTCCTTGGCCATTTTCTTGGCCATGCGCATCAGGTTGTCCGCCACCAATTGGCGACGTGCGTCTTCGGCCACATAAATATCATTGAGGATCCACACCCGCTTGAGCGACAGCGACGAAAAGCTCGGGTACAGCTGGCAAAACCCAAGCAGCTTGTTGTCGTCGTCATCGGCCAGGGCCAGGTAGATCACCGACTCCTTGCGCCGCAGGCGTTTTTCCAGGAAGGCCCGGGACGAGTCAGGGTAGGGCAGCGCCCCATAGAACTCGCGGTATTTGACGAACAATGGGGTCAACAGGTCCAAGTGTTCCAGGGTCGCTTGAGTAATCCGCATGCCAGGCCTCAACTTCCAAATGGGGTATGACCACACAAGCGGCCGTGACCGGATGCTGCCTAATGGCGCCAAAAAGCGCAATCGTGCCGCTATTGGTCATCCGGTGAGCTGAGCAGAAAATTCCCTTTCATCAGGTCCGGATCGTCCGACTCGATCGTCTGAACCTGCGCCTCGTCCTTGAGATTGACCCCCGACAGCTGCCGTCGACACGCCTCTCGCATCAAGTAAAGCAGGCGATGCGCGGCCATGCCGTAACTCAGCCCTTCCAAACGCACGTTGGAGATGCAGTTGCGGTAGGCATCGGTGAGGCCGACCTTGGGGTTGTAGGTGAAATACAGGCCCAGGCTGTCCGGTGAGCTGAGCCCCGGTCGTTCGCCGATCAGGATCACCACCATTTTGGCGCCGAGCAATTGCCCGATCTCGTCGGCCACGGCCACACGGCCCTGTTCCACCAGTATCACTGGCGATAACGACCAGCCCTCGGCGTGGGTTTGTTCCTCCAGGCGTGTCAGAAACGGCAACGTGTGTTTATGCACCGCCAACGCCGATAAACCATCGGCCACCACCACTGCCAGGTCCACGCCTCCCGGATTGGCCTGGGCATGCGCGCGCAGGGCCTGGGCCGATTCATCACTCAAGCGGCGGCCCAGGTCCGGGCGTTGCAGGTAGCTGTGGCGGTCGGTGGCGGCGCTGTGCAGCAACAGGCTGTCACGCCCGCGTTCGGCCAGTTGCTGGCTCAGGCCCGCATGGTCGAACGGCAGGTGCACCGCGTCGCGCGCCTGGGCGTGGGCGAACTGGAAATCCAGTTGAGCACTGGTGGGAATGCTGGTGCCGGTGCGGCCCAGGGCAATGCGCGCCGGGGTGAGGCGGCGCAGTTCCAGCCAGGGGTTGTCGGGCAGGTCGGGTTGCACGGTAGGCTCCTTCATCCCAGTTGCGCCAAGGCTTGGCGAAAAGCCGGAGGCAGGCTGCTGCCGAAGCGCACCTTACCGTCGGCCTGCGTGAAAATGCCCATTTTCGCCAGCCACTGTTCAAATTCCGGTGCCGGTTTTAACCCCAAGGTCTGCCGGGCGTATAGCGCGTCATGGAAGGAGGTGGTCTGGTAGTTGAGCATGATGTCGTCGGAGCCGGGGATGCCCATGATGAAGTTGATCCCGGCCACGCCCAGCAGCGTCAGCAGGGTATCCATGTCGTCCTGGTCGGCTTCGGCGTGGTTGGTGTAGCAGATGTCGCAGCCCATCGGCACGCCCAATAGCTTGCCGCAGAAATGATCCTCAAGGCCGGCGCGGATGATTTGCTTGCCGTTGTACAGGTATTCCGGGCCGATAAAGCCGACCACGGTGTTGACCAGAAACGGCTTGAAATGCCGCGCCACCGCGTAAGCGCGGGTTTCGCAGGTTTGCTGGTCGACGCCAAAGTGCGCGTTGGCTGACAGGGCGCTGCCCTGGCCGGTTTCGAAATACATCAGGTTTTGTCCCAGAGTACCGCGCTTGAGGCTCAAACCCGCCTCGTAGCCTTCCTGCAGCACGCTCAGGCTGATGCCGAAACTGGCGTTGGCCGCCTCGGTGCCGGCAATCGACTGAAACACCAGGTCCAGGGGCACGCCACGGTTGATGGCTTCGATAGAGGTGGTGACGTGGGTCAGCACACAGGCCTGGGTGGGGATCTCGTAGCGTTGGATGATCGCGTCGAGCATCTCCAGCATTGCGCAGATGGAGGCGATGCTGTCGGTGGCCGGGTTGATGCCGATCATGGCGTCGCCGTTGCCGTAGAGCAGGCCGTCGAGAATGCTGGCGGCGATGCCCGCCGGTTCGTCCGTGGGGTGGTTGGGTTGCAGGCGCGTCGACAAGCGCCCGCGCAGGCCCATGGTGCCGCGAAACTGGGTGACGACGCGGATCTTCTGCGCCACCAGCACCAGGTCCTGCACGCGCATGATCTTCGACACGGCGGCGGCCATTTCCGGCGTCAGCCCGGGCGCCAGGGCGCGTAGGGATTGTTCGTCGGCGGCGTCGCTCAGTAGCCAGTCGCGCAGGCCGCCGACGGTCAGGTGGCTGACTGCGCTAAATGCCTGTTTGTCGTGGGTGTCGATGATCAGACGGGTCACTTCATCGCTTTCGTAGGGAATCAGCGCTTCTTCAAGGAAGTGTTTCAACGGGATATTCGCCAGCGCCATTTGCGCCGCCACCCGCTCGCCGTCGTTCTGCGCGGCCACGCCGGCCAGGAAGTCCCCGGAACGGGCGGGGCTGGCCTTGGCCATTACGTCTTTGAGGCTATCAAAGCGGTAGGTTTGTGCACCGACCGCGTGGGAAAAGCTTGCCATACAGTGTCTCCTTGACGACGCGGGCCAAATGAATGAACAGCGCCCGCGTCGAGGTTTACGGCTTAGTGCAAGGCGGCCTCTGCGGCCTGGATCGCGGCGAATTCTTCTTCGGGCGTGCCTGCTACCAAGTGATGCCGGCTGTAGAAAGCAAAGTAAGCAATTAATACTCCATAGATGATCGCCGCGCCAATCACCACCCGCGGATCCACCAGAAAGCCCGCCACCACGGCCACACAGGCCAGTACCAGCGCGACGCCGGACGTGAAGATGCCGCCGGGCGTGCGGTAAGGACGTTCCATTTTGGGGCGACGGACGCGCAGGGTGATGTGCGCAGCCATCATCAACACATAGGAAATCGTCGCACCGAACACCGCCACCAAGATCAGCAGATCGCCCTGGCCAGTGAGGGATAGGCCGAACCCGATAATGCCGGGGATCACCAGCGCCAGTACCGGCGCCTTGCTTTTGTTGGTTTGCGACAGCTTGCGCGGCAGGTAGCCGGCGCGGGAAAGCGCGAAAATCTGCCGCGAATAGGCGTAGATGATCGAGAAAAAGCTCGCGATCAGACCGGCAAGGCCGACCAGATTGACGAAGCTGCCCATCCAGGTCGAGCCGCCGTAGGACAACGCCAGTGCTTCCACCAACGGGTTACCCGATTTGACCAGCGCATAGGTGCCGGCGCCGCCCGGTGCGATCACCAGGATCAGCAGGGCAAAACTGGTGAGCACCACAATGGCGCCGATCAGGCCACGGGGCAGGTCGCGCTTGGGGTTCTTGGTTTCTTCAGCGGCCAGCGGTACGCCTTCCACGGCGAGGAAAAACCAGATCGCATAAGGGATTGCCGCCCATACCCCGACGTAGCCGAAGGGCAGGAAGGTGCTGGCGCCCTTGGCTTCGGTCACCGGCACATCCAGCAAGTTGGCCATGTTGAAGTGCGGCACCATAGCCACAAGGAACACGCCCAGGGCAATCGCCGCAATGGCGGTGATCACGAACATCAGCTTCAACGCTTCGCCGACGCCGAAGATATGGATGCCGATAAACAGGATGTAGAACGCCAGATAAATCATCCAGCCGCCAATGCCGAACAGCGACTCGCAATAGGCGCCGATAAATACCGCGATAGCGGCCGGGGCGATTGCGTATTCGATCAGGATGGCCGTTCCGGTAAGAAACCCGCCCCAGGGCCCGAAAGCGCTGCGGGCAAAACCGTAGCCACCGCCGGCGGTGGGGATCATTGAGGACAGTTCGGCCAAGGAAAAGCACATGCATAAGTACATGGTGGCCATCAGTAAAGTTGCGAGGAACATGCCGCCCCAGCCGCCTTGGGCCAGGCCGAAGTTCCAGCCGGCATAATCGCCGGAGATCACGTAGGCAACGCCGAGGCCCACCAGCAGTACCCAGCCGGCGGCGCCTTTTTTCAGTTCGCGTTGTTGGAAGTAGTCGGTGTCGACTTTTTCGAAGTCGACAGAAGATCCAGTAGGTTCGCTAGGCATGGAAAAGTACCTTTCATTGTTATTGTTTTTAACTCGGCCTCTGTGGGCCGGATGTATTCGCAAGTACTTATAAATATCTAAATGTGGGAGGGGGCAAGCCCCTCCCACAGTTGATGGCATTCCAAAGATGGGAGGGTGTTGTGAGTTAGAAGAAGCCCAATGGATTAATGTCGTAACTCACCAGCAAGTTCTTGGTCTGCTGGTAGTGATCCAACATCATCTTGTGAGTCTCACGGCCCACGCCGGACTTCTTGTAACCGCCGAACGCGGCGTGCGCCGGGTACAGGTGGTAGCAGTTGGTCCATACGCGGCCTGCTTTGATCGCCCGGCCCATGCGGTAGGCGCGGTTGATATCGCGGGTCCACACGCCGGCACCCAGGCCGAACTCGGTGTCGTTGGCAATTGCCAGGGCTTCGGCTTCGTCCTTAAACGTGGTGATGCTCACCACCGGGCCGAAGATTTCTTCCTGGAACACGCGCATTTCGTTGGTGCCCTTAAGCAGGGTCGGCTGGATGTAGTAACCACCGGCCATGTCGCCGCTGAGTTTCTCGACCTGGCCGCCAGCCAGCAGTTGCGCACCTTCGCCTTTGGCGATGTCCAGGTACGAGAGGATCTTGTCGAACTGCTGCTCGGACGCCTGGGCGCCGACCATGGTGTCGGTGTCCAGCGGGTCGCCGCGTTTGATCTGCTCGATCTTCTTCATCACCACTTTCATGAAATCGTCGTAGATCGACTCTTCCACCAGCGCGCGGGATGGGCAGGTGCAGACTTCGCCTTGGTTGAAGAATGCCAGCACCAAGCCTTCGGCGGCCTTTTCGATGAACGACGGTTCGGCTTTCATGATGTCGGCGAAGAAGATGTTCGGCGACTTGCCGCCCAGTTCGACGGTGGACGGGATGATGTTGGTGGCCGCCGCGTGCATGATGTGCGAGCCCACCGGGGTGGAACCGGTAAAGGCGATCTTGGCGATGCGCTTGCTGGTGGCCAGGGCTTCGCCGGCTTCTTTGCCGAACCCGTGCACCACGTTCAGCACGCCCGGTGGCAGCAGGTCGCCGATCACTTCCATCAACACGTTGATGCCCAGCGGCGTCTGCTCGGCCGGCTTGAGCACGATGCAGTTGCCGGCGGCCAGGGCCGGGGCGAGTTTCCAGGCGGCCATCAGCAGTGGGAAGTTCCACGGAATGATCTGACCGACCACGCCCAGCGGCTCATGGAAGTGATAGGACGCGGTGTGCTCATTGATCTCGGCGCTGGTGCCTTCCTGGGCGCGGATGCAGCCGGCGAAGTAACGGAAGTGGTCGGCAGCGAGGGGGATGTCGGCGTTGAGGGTTTCACGCACGGCTTTGCCGTTGTCCCAGGTCTCGGTGATGGCCAGCAGTTCGAGGTTCTGCTCGATGCGATCGGCGATTTTCAGCAGCACCAGCGAGCGGTCCTGGGCTGAGGTTTTGCCCCAGGCGTCGGCGGCGGCATGGGCGGCGTCCAGCGCTTTATCGATGTCTTTGGCAGTGGAGCGGGGGAATTCGGCGATAGGCTTGCCGTTGACCGGCGAGGTGTTGGTGAAATAGTTGCCATCGACCGGCGCAACGAACTCGCCACCGATGTAGTTGCCGTACTTGGCCTTGAACGAA
Organism: Pseudomonas sp. S4_EA_1b; assembly: GCF_016307435.1. Classification (NCBI taxonomy): domain Bacteria; kingdom Pseudomonadati; phylum Pseudomonadota; class Gammaproteobacteria; order Pseudomonadales; family Pseudomonadaceae; genus Pseudomonas; species Pseudomonas sp. S4_EA_1b. The sequence continues at coordinate 13,669 of NZ_JAEILC010000125.1, forward strand.
ACGATCGCGCCTTCAGTACCGGGGTGTGCGTAACGCATGGTGGGTATCTCCTGGCTTTTATGTTTATTGGAGTGCAGCGCTCAAGCGCTTGGTAAAGCGTAGAGCAAAGGTTGGGCCACTGCGTTGTGAGCCAGATAAATCAAGGGGTTGGGCTTTGTTGCAAAGGGTTGCTGTGACACGCGCGATACAGCGGGTGTGACAGTTTGTGCCATAAGCGGTACAGCGTATGGCCAGTGGGCCCACTCGGGATTGCATCCATCACAGGCCTGGAGGATGCTGGACGCTCTCACGCCGGGAGAATAATAAGAACATGCACAACGATCATTTCAGTCGCCATGCCCAGCAAGTCCTGACAGTGGCGCGTGGCCGCGACCCATCGAGCGATCCGTCCATCGCGCGTTCCTGGCTGCGGTGCCTGGAGGATTACCACCTCGACCCTGCGCAAACCATCGCTCCCACCGTGCTCGAACACGGCCGCCTGCTCGAAAGCCGTGAGCGTCTGCAGCAAGTACTGCAAATCGCCGGCAGCGAGATGAACAGCCTGCATCAACAACTCTCAGGTGCCGGCCACGCGGTGCTGCTGACCGATGCGCGCGGAGTGATCCTCAACTGTGTCACCGCGCCCTCCGAGCGTAGGGTTTTCGAGCGCGCCGGGTTGTGGCTCGGTGCCGATTGGAGTGAGGCCAGCGAAGGCACCAATGGCATCGGCACCTGCCTGGTTGAACGTCAACCCTTGACGATTCATCGCGATGAGCATTTTCGCGGCCGGCACACCGGGCTGACCTGTTCGGCTAGCCCGGTATTCGACCCCCATGGCGAGCTGCTGGCCGTGTTGGATGTGTCATCGGCTCGTGAGGCGGTGTCGCGCCAGAGCCAGTTCCACACCATGGCGCTGGTGAACCTGTCGGCCAAGATGATCGAAAGCTGTTACTTCCTGCGTCACTTTGAACAGCACTGGCTGTTGCGCTTTCACCTGCAGGCCGAGTCCGTGGGGCTGTTCAGCGAAGGGTTGCTGGCGTTCGATGGCGAGGGGCGCATCTGTGCGGTCAATCAAAGTGCGCTGAACCTGTTGGGGCAGGTGCGTGGCGGCTTGCTGGGCCGTTCGGTGGAGGCAGTGTTCGATTGCGCTTTGGACCAGTTGCTCGGTCGCGCCAGTGCCAACGCCACGGCCAGTTGGCCATTGCGTAGCTGCGATGGTCGGCGGTTATACGCTGCGTTGCGCGGCCAGGCCCGCAGCTTGCCGACGCCACCTGCAAAAGTTGTGGCGCCGCATTCAGGTGTATGCCTCGTCGACCCGGTCCTTCAAACTGATTTCCGTAGAGCACTGCGCATCTTTGAACGCGACGTGCCGTTATTGATTAATGGCGAAACGGGTTGCGGTAAAGAAGCTTTCGCCAAAGCAGTGCACCAGGCCAGCGCGCGTGCCGATAAGGCTTTTGTCGCTCTCAACTGCGCTGCCATCCCCGAAAACCTGATCGAAAGTGAGCTGTTCGGTTATCGCGGCGGCAGCTTTACCGGCGCGTTGAGAGAAGGTATGCGCGGCAAATTACTACAGGCCGACGGCGGCACGCTGTTTCTCGATGAGATTGGAGACATGCCGCTTGCGTTGCAAACCCGTCTTTTAAGGGTGCTGGACGATCGCGTGGTGGTACCCATCGGCGGTGCCCCGCAGGCAGTGAACGTCAGAATCATCAGCGCCACCCATCGCAACCTGTCAGAACGTGTGGCCAACGATAGCTTCCGCGAAGATCTTTACTATCGTCTCAACGGCGTTGAAATTACCCTGCCACCCTTACGTGAACGTAGCGACAAAGCGCAATTGCTGGCGTTTTTGCTTGCGAATGAAGCGCCAGGACAGGTTGTGGCGCTTGAGGAAAAGGCGCATCACGCTTTGCTCGACTACGCCTGGCCTGGCAACGTTCGGCAATTGCGCAACGTCCTTCGCACGTTGGTGGCCTTGTGCGAGAACGGGCAAATCAGGTTCGAAGATTTGCCGCATTTCATTCGTCAGGCGAGAGCGGGCGCGGCTGTCGGGCCGCGTCAGGAGCGCGCGCTGGACAATGCAGAGCGTGGGGTGTTGCTCAACGCCTTGGAGCAGCACCGTTGGCATATGTCCCACACGGCAGAAAGTTTGGGAATAAGCCGCAATACGCTTTATCGGAAGTTGCGAAAGTACGGAATCGAACGTTGTTTGCAAATGTGACCTGCATGATTAACGGGGTGCGTAAGGTGAAGGCAATATTCAGGCTTGAAGCGTTTTGATAAGGTTTTTCGAATTTTATTTGTATTATTTATATGGGGTTTCGCCACTCAGGGTACGAGCAGCTATTAATCTGAAATCGTCCTTTGGTGTGGAAAATGAAAACTTTAGAAAGTACCAGGCCAACGTCAAACTTTGCGAGTGACGTGGCTGGGCAATATCCTTCTATTACCACCGAGCCGGGCAGCACTGGTGCAGTTGTTGGCAACAGAACTTTCGCGCAAGTGCCTGACACTCCTGAAGCGCGTGCAAAGGCTGACGCTCAGTTGGGCAAACCCTATGCGATCGCATTAGCGACGCGCTCCTATCAAACCTCGATAGCGCAGTCTGATATTCAAGTTGCCCCAGAGTCGACACTCGGACGCTGGCGCACCCTATTGGACAGTGCATTTAAAAGCCCTGGATTTTTAGCGTGGGCGAAAGAGCAGGGGCTTGATCTCAAAAGTGTCAAGCTGGATCCGTACCTCGGGGAGTTGACGGGGATAGTCAATGGCAAGATGAAGACGTTCTCCCTTAAAGACGATTCGGGTTGGGCAGATATTTCTCGAGTGCTGTTGTCGATTGCAAGGGTGATCGCTCCAATGCCCGGACAGGCGTTCAATTATCCATGGCCGGAAGGTAAGGTGCCGTCATACACAGTGGGGCGATTTTATGGAGAACCTATCGACCTCTCTCCTTCGCAAGCCGCCGCGCACCGGGAGAAATTGAAAGCAGGGGCCACGTTTGAGTTTGCACCTTTGCAGCATGCATCGCAGCGCTCTATAGAGGCTTTAGCGCAGCAGAATGAGGCGCTGGGTAATGACGCTAACCGTCATGCGCTTCTTGAGGCGCTGAGATCGCTGAAAGGCGATGCCGACGGGAAGATCGACCTGAATAACGCCAGGGTACCGATTGACCGACGGTCAAGTTTGTATCTCACCGAACAGCGTCAGGAAATGAGTCTTGCGCAATTACTTGAAAAGCAGGGGCATAAACTTCCCGGCGACAGTACGCAAGCGCATGCGTTGGCTGATGCACTGTCCTTTGACCTTGTCCATCGGTCGCCTGGAACTGACGCCGGGGGAGTGAGGCATATTGTCGGGCAACTGAACAAAACCTTAGTACGCAAGATGAAAGCGGTGGTGGGTGATTGGAAGCTCAAGCATGCAAACCAAGCACTAGAACCTCAAGCAGGGGCCGGGGCAGGTAGTTTGTTGCATAGTCTGATCACCGGGCTGTCTCCGGCTGCAAAGAAGGATATTGCGCACAATCCATCATCGGCACTGGACCAGCTCATTCGGTCGCCCGAGGCGCAGGCATTGGGTAAAGCCATACAAGAGAAACTCAGATTAGCCGAATCGCCGACCGCTGCAATCGAGGCGTTAACTGCGGCGCTCGTGCAAGAGCTTGATCCTAATTCTGGAAGGTCCCGTTTCAACTTGGCAGGCTATAACCTCTATCAACTCGACAATGCAGGGGTTAGCGTTGCTGAAATCGTTAAACGTTTTACCGCTTACCTTGAAACCAAGGTGGGAGTTGCAGCAGCACCGCTTGCTGCGCGGCTATTACTCTCAGCCGTTGCTCCTGAATTTCTGGTGAAAGACATTCCTCCTGATCTTGCTAATAGCTCTCATACATGGACGACCTTCTCTACAGCGGTTGCATTGGTAGAGCAGGAAGCGCCTGGCGCATCGGCGAACATGACGTTCAGTCAGGTCATAAGGTACGCGGAGGCGCAGCTTGGAATTCTCGACGGTGACTTCGAGTTAGCAGCAGCATCAAAGGATGCAGTTACTGCGTGGGGCATTGTTAATCAGGTGATTAAAAGCAACCCCAACGGGCAGTACACGATCGAGGAGGTTGAAAAATCACAAGAGGTACTGGAAAAGCAGAAAAAGGAATTGAAGTGGGCAGGTGCTGAACTAATGAAGCCGGCTCCGACTCGACGGGATGTGGCGCTGGCGGAGTTCAAGCGGGTGTTCCCGGATGTCGATCCGACTAAGGCAAGCTTGCGCAGTATCAATGACAAGAACTATGTCGTCTCTCCCCTAGATGTCTACATGACGAAGTCCAGTCTTCCAGATTGGTTGGATTTCTGGGTGTCGAAAGATGAAAAGGAACTCCCTTGGAAATCAATAAAGTCGCGCTTTTCTGAGCTGGCAACCGATATTGATAAAAAGTTTTCTGACAGGTTTGGCGAGTACACAAAAAGTCAAACCGCAGCGAGGGCTGTTTTATTCAAATATCATCTTTCTTTGCTTCCTTTTGCTGTGCAAGAGCGTATAAAAAAATCAGATGTAACGTTCATGGGACTGTCTCGTCCATTCTTGGAGACAGAGTTAAAGAGTAATACTGGCCTGAGCCTGCACCCCGCTGAAGTGCTGCGAGAACCAACCCCGCGTGAACTCATGGCGTTAGAAGGGGGGCATGGTGTCCTTATGAAAGTTGAGGGGGCGGATGGCAAGGTCGAATATTACAGTTATTATCCCACTTCAGGAGAGTTCATTAAGGAACAGGGTGTACCGCAAGAACGAGTAGATTTTGATGATAGTAAATATTTTCCTTCGGGTACCAAGGCGCGTGTATCAGGCACGTATGACG
>NZ_JAEILC010000126.1:0-10542 GCF_016307435.1 Pseudomonas sp. S4_EA_1b
GGGCTGATCGGGGTACATTTTGTATTTTTTTTCGCTCCCCCACGGCCATCGGGGGCAAGCCCCCCCCCATTTTGCCGCGCGACAGCGAGACCCCACTGTGGGAGGGGGCTTGCCCCCGATAGCACCCGAACTCCCAACAAAAAACCCGCGCCTGTCACCAGAACGCGGGTTTCTCTTACCGCCTCAGGCGATCAACGCTCCAGCAGAATCCGCAGCATGCGACGCAGCGGTTCGGCCGCGCCCCATAGCAACTGGTCGCCGACGGTGAATGCGCCCAGGTACTGGGTGCCCATGTTCAGCTTGCGTAGACGACCCACCGGTACATTCAGGGTGCCGGTGACCTTGGTCGGGCTCAGCTCCTGCATGCTGATCTCGCGGTTGTTCGGCACCAGCTTGACCCAGGGGTTGTGCTGGCTGATCAGCGATTCGATATCGGCGATCGGCACATCTTTGTTCAGTTTGATGGTCAGCGCCTGGCTGTGGCAGCGCATGGCGCCGATGCGCACGCAGATACCGTCGACTGGGATCGGGCTCTTGAAGCGACCGAGGATCTTGTTGGTCTCGGCCTGGGCCTTCCACTCTTCACGGCTCTGACCGTTGGGCAGCTCCTTGTCGATCCAGGGAATCAGGCTGCCGGCCAACGGCACGCCGAAGTTCTCGGTCGGGTAGGCTTCGCTGCGCATGGCTTCGGCCACACGGCGGTCGATGTCGAGGATCGCGCTGGCCGGATCGGCCAATTGATCGGCGACGGCGGCGTGGGTGGCGCCCATCTGTTTGATCAGCTCGCGCATGTTCTGCGCGCCGGCGCCGGACGCCGCCTGATAGGTCATGGCGCTCATCCACTCGACCAGCCCTGCTTCGAACAGGCCGCCCAGGCCCATCAGCATCAGGCTGACGGTGCAGTTGCCGCCGACGTAGTTCTTGGTGCCGGCGTCCAGTTGCTGGTCGATGACCTTGCGGTTGACCGGGTCCAGGATGATCACGGCATCGTCCTGCATGCGCAGGCTCGACGCGGCGTCGATCCAGTAACCCTGCCAGCCGGCCTCGCGCAACTTGGGGAAGACTTCGCTGGTGTAGTCGCCGCCCTGGCAGGTCAGAATCACGTCGAGGGTCTTCAGCTCGTCAATGCTGTAGGCGTCCTTGAGCGGAGCAATGTCCTTGCCCACGGACGGACCCTGGCCACCCACGTTCGACGTGGTGAAAAACACCGGCTCAATAAGATCGAAATCCTGCTCTTCCAGCATCCGCTGCATGAGCACGGAACCGACCATACCGCGCCAACCGATCAGACCTACACGTTTCATCGCAACTACACCTTGTTAAAAAGTGGGCCGCCTTGCAGCAACAACTGCAAGCGGGCCCGAGAGATTACAGATTCCGCAGCGCGGCGACTACTGCGTCGCCCATTTCTTGCGTACCGACTTTGGTGCAACCCTGCGACCAGATGTCGCCAGTGCGCAAGCCCTGATCCAAGACCAGGCTCACGGCCTTCTCGATGGCATCCGCCGCGTCGCTCAGGTTGAAGGTGTAACGCAGCATCATCGACACCGAAAGGATAGTCGCCAGCGGGTTGGCAATGCCCTGCCCTGCGATGTCCGGCGCCGAGCCGTGGCAAGGTTCATACATGCCCTTATTGTCGGTATCCAAAGACGCCGACGGCAGCATGCCGATGGAACCGGTGAGCATCGAGGCCTGGTCGGACAGGATGTCGCCGAACAGGTTGTCGGTGACGATCACGTCGAACTGCTTGGGCGCGCGCACCAGCTGCATCGCGGCGTTATCGACATACATGTGGCTCAGTTCCACGTCCGGGTAGTCCTTGGCGACTTCTTCGACGATCTCGCGCCACAGTTGGCTGGACGCCAGTACGTTGGCCTTGTCCACCGAGCAGACCTTTTTGCCGCGCACGCGGGCCATGTCGAAACCGACACGGGCGATCCGGCGGATTTCGCTTTCGCTGTAGGGCAAGGTGTCGTATGCCTGACGTTCGCCGTTGTCCAGCACGCGCACGCCGCGTGGGGCGCCGAAATAGATACCGCCGGTCAGCTCACGCACGATCAGGATATCCAGACCCGACACCACCTCCGGCTTGAGGCTCGACGCATCAGCCAGCTGCGGATAAAGGATCGCCGGGCGCAGGTTGCCGAACAGGCCCAGTTGCGCGCGGATCTTCAGCAAACCGCGCTCCGGACGGATGTCGCGTTCGATCTTGTCCCATTTCGGTCCGCCCACGGCGCCCAGCAGCACGGCATCGGCGGCGCGAGCACGTTCCAGGGTTTCATCGGCCAGCGGCACGCCATGCTTGTCGATGGCGGCGCCGCCGATCACGTCGTGGCTCAATTCGAAGCCCAGGCTGTACTTGGTGTTGGCCAGCTCCAGAACTTTGACCGCTTCGGCCATGATTTCCGGACCAATACCGTCGCCAGGGAGAATCAGAATCTGCTTGCTCATGCTTGCCTCATTTCATCGGGCGACCCATCCGCGGGACAGGTCGGAAAAATTAATCAGCGCTCGGCCCACACTACCAGCACGTCGGTACTGAAGGTGCCGTCGGCTTGAATCTCGTAGTAATCGCGCACTTCCTGGCCCATCGCTTGCTGCAGCTCAAGAATCGCGGTGCGCAAGGCTTGTGGCGTGCGCATGCGCTCGACCCAAGAGGTGTATTCCAGACGCAGCCGTTGGCGGCTGCTGTTGCGTACGTGCAAACCCGCTTCGCTGAGCTGACGCATCCATTCAGCGGCAGAATAATCGCGTACGTGGCTGGTGTCGCGCAGCACTTCGACGGTTTGCAGGTAAGTGTCCAGCAGCGGGCTGCCGGGTGACAGCACATCGACAAAGGCCACCACGCCCCCTGGTTTAAGCACCCGGCGTACTTCGCGCAGGGCCAGGCCGAGGTCACTCCAGTGGTGGGCCGAATAGCGACTGAACACAAAATCGAACTCGCCATCAGCGAACGGCAAGCGCTCGGCGGCACCGTTTACGGTGCTTATATTGGTGAGACCGCGCTCCTGCGCGGCGGCGGCCACTACGTCGAGCATCTGCTGGGACAGGTCGTAGGCCACGACTTCCTTGACCAATGGAGCCACATGGAAACTCACATGACCGGCACCGCAGCCCAGGTCCAGCAGCCGTGCGTGGCCCTGCCCGGCAAGCTCGGCCTGGAGCAGCGCGAATTCGGTGCCTTGGGCGTGCACGGCACTGCTCAGGTAGGCCGAGGCCTGTTCGCCGAATTGTTTTTGCACGACTTGGGTGTGGGCGGTGGCGGTCATGGTGGCATCCTTCAAGGGTTGTGTTGCTGGTACCGGCCCTATCGGGGGCAAGCCCCCTCCCACATTTGAATGTATTCACAACTCAAAAGGTGGGAGGGGGCTTGCCCTCGATGAAGCCGGCCCTGCCTACATCAATTTACGCGTCACGAAACAACCAAGGCTGGCTGGCTCGGTGCTTGGCTTCAAACGCCGCAATCGCATCACCGTCCTGCAAGGTCAGGCCGATATCGTCCAGCCCATTGAGCAGGCAGTGCTTACGGAAGGCATCCACTTCAAAGTGATACACCTTGCCGTCCGGACGGGTCACGGTCTGCGCGGCCAGGTCCACCGTCAATTGGTAGCCCACAGTGGCTTCCACTTGCTGGAACAGCTCGTCCACTTCGGCGTCGCTCAAGATGATCGGCAACAGGCCGTTCTTGAAGCTGTTGTTGAAGAAAATGTCGGCAAAGCTCGGCGCGATGATGCTGCGAAAGCCATATTCTTCCAGGGCCCACGGCGCGTGCTCACGGCTGGAACCGCAGCCGAAGTTTTCCCGGGCCAGCAATACACTGGCGCCCTGGTAACGCTCGGCGTTGAGGACGAAATCCTTGTTCAGCGGGCGCTTGGAGTTGTCCTGATAGGCATAGCCCACGTCCAGATAGCGCCACTCGTCGAACAGGTTGGGGCCGAAGCCGGTGCGCTTGATCGATTTCAAGAACTGCTTGGGGATGATCTGGTCGGTGTCCACGTTGGCACGGTCCAACGGCGCGACAAGACCTGTGTGTTGGGTAAAAGCTCGCATCGGGTATTCCTCAGATCAATTCGCGAACGTCGATGAAACGACCGTTGACGGCAGCAGCGGCGGCCATGGCCGGGCTGACCAGGTGGGTACGGCCACCGGCGCCCTGACGCCCTTCGAAGTTACGGTTGGAGGTCGACGCGCAATGCTCGCCCGACTCCAAACGGTCCGGGTTCATCGCCAGGCACATGGAGCAGCCCGGCTCGCGCCATTCAAAACCGGCCTCAAGGAAGATCTTGTCCAGGCCCTCGGCCTCGGCTTGCGCTTTGACCAGGCCCGAGCCCGGCACCACGATGGCTTGCTTGATGGTCGAGGCGACTTTGCGGCCCTTGGCGATCACCGCCGCGGCGCGCAGGTCTTCGATCCGCGAGTTGGTGCAGGAGCCGATGAACACGCGGTCCAGCTGGATATCGGTGATCGCCTGGTTGGCGGTCAACCCCATGTACTTCAGGGCGCGCTCGATAGAGCCGCGCTTGACCAGGTCGGTTTCCTTGGCTGGGTCCGGCACATTCTGATCCACCGCCAAGACCATTTCCGGCGAAGTGCCCCAACTGACCTGCGGCTTGATCTGGGTTGCATCCAGCTCGACCACGGTGTCGAACACCGCATCGGCGTCGGACACCAGGTCTTTCCAGGCTTCGACCGCCGCGGCCCAGTCGGCGCCTTGCGGGGCGAACGGCCGGCCTTTGACGTACTCGATGGTTTTTTCGTCCGCCGCCACCATGCCCACGCGGGCACCGGCTTCGATGGACATGTTGCAAATGGTCATGCGGCCTTCGATGGACAGATCGCGAATGGCGCTGCCGGCGAACTCGATGGCATGGCCGTTGCCGCCGGCGGTGCCGATCTTGCCGATCACAGCCAACACGATGTCCTTGGCGGTCACGCCAAAAGGCAATTGGCCTTCGACGCGCACCAGCATGTTCTTCATTTTCTTGGCGACCAGGCACTGGGTGGCGAACACATGTTCCACCTCGGAAGTGCCGATGCCATGGGCCAGCGCGCCGAACGCACCATGAGTGGAGGTGTGGGAGTCGCCGCACACCACGGTCATGCCCGGCAGCGTGGCGCCCTGCTCCGGGCCGATGACGTGCACGATGCCTTGACGCACGTCATTCATCTTGAACTCGGTGATGCCATATTCGTCGCAATAGTCGTCGAGGGTTTGCACCTGCAGGCGCGACACCTGGTCGGCGATGGCGTCGATGCCGCCCTTGCGCTCGGGAGTGGTCGGTACGTTGTGATCCGGGGTGGCGATGATGGAATCGACGCGCCAAGGCTTGCGCCCGGCCAGCCGCAGGCCTTCGAACGCTTGGGGCGAGGTCACTTCATGGATGATGTGACGGTCGATATAGATCAGCGACGAACCGTCGTCGCGCCGTTTCACTTCATGGGAATCCCAAAGCTTGTCGTAAAGCGTTTTGCCGGCCATCAGTCGGTCCTCATCAGCGGTCTTTCTATGCCCCGGGTTTTGAGACGTATCAATAACCCTTTGGCTTGTGAGGCTGATGGTATGGCGCTACATTAAATAACTCAAATTCATATTTTTTATGCTTTGGATTACCAACTGGAATACAACAATGGACCTGGCCAACCTCAATGCCTTTATTGCCATCGCCGAGACTGGCAGCTTTTCCGGGGCCGGCGAGCGCCTGCACCTGACCCAGCCCGCCATCAGCAAGCGCATTGCTGGCCTGGAGCAACAGCTCAACGTGCGGCTGTTCGACCGGCTGGGCCGCGAGGTTGGCCTGACCGAAGCCGGGCGTGCCCTGCTGCCGCGCGCGTATCAGATTCTGAATGTGCTGGACGACACGCGCCGCGCCCTCACCAATCTCACCGGCGAAGTCAGCGGGCGCCTGACCCTTGCCACCAGCCACCATATCGGCCTGCATCGCCTGCCGCCGGTACTGCGCACATTTACCCGGCAGTACCCTAACGTGGCCCTGGATATTCAGTTTCTGGATTCAGAAGTGGCCTACGAAGAAATCCTCCATGGCCGTGCCGAAGTGGCGGTGATCACCCTGGCGCCCGACCCTCATCATCTAGTGCGCGCCACCTCCGTTTGGGACGACCCGCTGGATTTCGTGGTAGCGCCGGAACACAGCCTGGCCGGCGATAGCCCTGTCAGCCTGGCCGACATTGCCGGCCACCCGGCGGTATTCCCTGGCGGTAACACCTTTACCCACCATATTGTCAGCCGTTTGTTCGAGGCTCAGGGGCTCACGCCGAATATCGCGATGAGTACCAACTACCTGGAAACTATCAAGATGATGGTGTCCATCGGCCTGGCCTGGAGCGTGCTGCCGCGTACCATGCTGGACGATCAGGTGGCCAGTGTCGCTTTGCCAGGCATACAGCTCAGTCGGCAGCTAGGCTATATCGTGCACACCGAAAGGACGCTGTCGAACGCTGCGCGGGCCTTTATGAGCTTGCTGGATGCACAGGTCGATCTCCCGGGGATATCGGCATGACCTACTGCGTCCCGGTTTATTGAGCAGGACCGCGTTGTTTGCCCATTGAGTGAGCCAAGGCCCTTTGATAATGCGCACCCCCGTCGATTCCATGCCACCGCTGCCCCGCATCTACGCCCTCGACCCGCGTGAGGCGGAGCAAAGCTGGGAGAGCGCCCCGCAGTTGCTGGCGGCGCTCAATGCCGCGCGCCTGGGCGCATGGTGCTGGGAAATCGACAGCGGGCGCATCAGTTGGTCACGGGGCACCCAGGCGCTGTTCGGCTTCGACCCGCGCCAGCCACTGCCCAAGGACTTGGAATACCTGGAACTGCTGGACCCCGCCGATCGCTCCCGGGTGGTGCGCGCCTTCCACGCAGTCTTGGCCGGCGAGCCGTTCGAGCAAGCCATGCACCACCGCATCCAGTGGCCAGACGGCAGCTTTCATTGGCTGGAGATCAACGGCAGTGTGGTGCCGGATAACACCGGACGGGGCCGCATGATCGGGGTGATCCGCGAAATCACCGAGCAGCGCGAGCGGGAGCGCGCCCTCAGCCACTCCGAAAAGCGCTTCGCCACGCTGTTCCACCTGTGCCCGAACATGGTGCTGCTGACCCGCCAGGCCGACGGCTTGATTAGCGAAGCCAACCAGTATTTTGAAATGCTGTTCGGCTGGCCCCTGGCCGATGCGATTGGCCGCACTACCCTGGAGCTGGGCCTATGGCGCCATCCCGAACAACGCGCGCAGCTGGTCAAAGCCACCCAGCGTAAGGGTGAACCGATCACCATGGAAGTGCAGTTCTGCGCCAGTAACGGCCAGATCCACGACGGCACGCTCAGCGCCCAAAAGGTCGAACTGGACGGTGAGGCCTACCTGATCAGCACGTTCCTCGACACCACCGAACGCAAAATGGCCGAGGACGCCCTCAAGGACAGCCAAGAGCGTCTCGACCTGGCCCTTGATTCCGCGCAATTGGGCACCTGGGACTGGCACATCCCCAGCGGCATGCTCTACGGCTCGGCCCGCGCCGCCCAACTGCATGGCCTGCCGCCGGAGCCGTTCCACGAGTCCTTCGATGCGTTTTTCGAAGGCATGCCCGATGAAGAGCGCGAAAATATGCGCCATGCCTACCGCACCCTGCGCGAAGGCCCGGCCGGCAACTATCAGCTGACCTACCGCGTGCCGATGGAAGACGGCTCCTCACGCTATTTGGAAAGCCGCGCCCGCCTGTACCGCGACGCCCAGGGCGCGCCGTTGCGCATGGCCGGTACCCTGCTGGACATCACTGACCAGGTCGAACGGGAACAGCGCCTGAGCGCCTCCGAAGAGAAATTCGCCAGTCTGTTCCAGGCCAGCCCCGACCCAATCTGCGTCACCGGCCTGGATAGCGGCGCGTTCATCGAGATCAACCCGGCGTTTACCCAGACCTTCGGCTGGAGCGTCGCCGAGGTGATCGGCAGAAGCGCCGATGAAATCGGCCTATGGAACGATTCGAGCCAGCGCCTTGAGCGCATCGAGCGAGTAATCCGCGAGCAAGCGCTGAACAATGTGGCGGTGGTGGCCCATCACAAAGACGGCCGCAGCCTCACCTGTGTAATTTCCAGCCGCCTGATCAAAGTGGGGGAGCAACCGTGCATCGTCACGACCTTGCGCGATATCACCCAGCAACAACGTTCGGAGGCGGCGTTGAAGGCCAGCGAAGAAAAGTTCGCCAAGGCGTTCCATTCCAGCCCGGACGCTATCTCGATCACCGAACGCGACACCGGCCGGTATGTAGAAGTCAACGATGGTTTCTGCCGCTTGACCGGCTACCGTGCTGAAGAGGCCATCGGTCTGACCCTCTATCAGATCGGCATCTGGGCCGACGACAAACAGCGCTCGGCGCTGCTGGCCGAGCTGCAGATCAAGGGTCGCATCCATCATCTGGAGATGCTCTGGCACAACAAACGCGGCGAATTGCTGGCAGTGGAAGTCTCGGTGGAGCCCATTACGCTGAATGAAACCCCGTGCCTGCTGCTGACGGCGCGGGATGTGAGCCTGCTGAAAAACGCCCAGGCGCAGATCCGCCACCTGGCCTATCACGACCCACTGACCAACCTGCCCAACCGCGCGCTGCTGATGGATCGTCTGAGCCAGCAGATTGCATTGCTCAAGCGCCACAACCTGCGCGGAGCGCTGTTGTTTCTGGACCTGGACCATTTCAAGCACATCAACGATTCCCTCGGCCACCCGGTGGGCGACACCGTGTTGAAAATCGTCACCGCGCGGCTTGAAGCCAGCGTGCGCATGGAAGACACCGTAGCGCGCCTGGGCGGCGATGAGTTCGTGGTGTTGCTTAGCGGTCTGGAAGGCTCACGCAACGAAGTCAGCCATCAGGTTCAGAACCTGGCCAATACCCTGCGTGAGTTGCTCTCGGAGCCAATGTTTTTGGACGGTCACCGCCTGCAAGTCACTCCCAGCATCGGCGTGGCGCTGATCCCCGACCACGGTTCGACCCCGGCCGACCTGCTCAAGCGCGCCGACATCGCGCTGTACCGCGCCAAGGACTCGGGGCGCAACACCACGCAAATGTTCCACAACAGCATGCAGAAGACCGCCAGCGAACGGCTGCGCATGGAAACCGACCTGCGCCTGGCCCTTTCCCGCGGCGAGTTCAGCGTGCATTACCAGCCGCAAGTGGACGCGCGCGGCAACCGTATCGTCGGCGCCGAAGCTTTGGTGCGCTGGCAGCACCCGCAATTGGGCGCGCAGTCGCCGGCGGAATTTATCAAGGTATTGGAAGACAGTGGCTTGATCCTTGAAGTCGGCACCTGGATTCTCGACGAGGCCTGCGCGGCGTTCGGGCAATTGCTTCAGGAGGGCAAGATCGACCCGTTGGACTTCAGCCTGTGCGTGAACATCAGCCCGCGGCAGTTCCGCCAGAGCGATTTTGTCGAGCGGGTGGAGCGCAGTCTGCAGCAGCACTCCTTGCCCTGCAGCCTGCTGAAACTGGAAATCACCGAAGGCATCGTGATCCAGAACCTCGACGACACCATCAGCAAGATGCGCCGCCTGAAAAAACTCGGCGTGAGCTTTGCGATGGATGACTTCGGCACCGGCTATTCATCCCTCACTTACCTCAAGCGCTTGCCGGTGGACGCGCTGAAAATCGACCAATCGTTTGTCCGCGATGCCACCCACGATCCCAACGATGCCGAAATCATCCGCGCCATTGTGGCCATGGCGCGCAGTTTGAATCTGGAGGTGATTGCCGAGGGCGTGGAAACCCCTGAACAACTGGCATTCCTGCAGATGCTGGGCTGCCATTTGTACCAGGGGTATTTACACAGTCGTCCGCTGCCGATCGAAGGCTTCAGACGGCTGCTGGTATAGCCGACACCCGCCCTTCAGCGCAGGTAAGCGACCCCTAGACCAGGGCTACTGCAACGCCCCGTCTCGGTGTCGAACCCTGTCGCCCCCACAACTCTTCACGTCCGTTGATAACCGCCACCGAATGCCCGGCTCGATTACACATGCCTATTTGTCCACGGGCGAGCTCACGCACGGAGACTCTTTTCATGTGCTTTTTCAATCCAAGCCGTTCAAACCCCTCACCTGCCATGGTTTCATCCTCACCGTTGTTCAAGCTGTGGATCGCTGCACGGTAACTCCTGCCCGCCGTGCCGTCGTTATTGTCCCGTTGAGCACGCTTGGCGCTCACCGCAAACAAAAACTGCGCATCCTTGAGCATTCCTTTGTCCGGGCCAATAAACTTCGCGCCTTGTGCGCCCTCTCTCAACTCTTGGTCGCTCAAGGTCAGTTCATAGCCGTCCCGCATGACCACGTGATAACCCGTACTGGTTTTTTTCACCTCTTTATAAATATCCGTTGGGCTTTGACCGAAGCGATGCATCGCCGCCTTAATCGCCGAGACAGTGACACAATTGCCATCGGGGCCCTGACGAAAACCACTCCAAATATTCTCCGGCTTGGCACCATTACGCTTGCTTGAAAGACCCGGGATATCCGTGGCGGGTCCGGGAGCGGGCGGTGTCGCATCAGCGACGC